>NZ_RQET01000010.1 GCF_004769195.1 Leptospira fletcheri | reverse complement strand
AGAAAAGGCAGAATCCAAAAAACCAAATGCCAATTTGTTTCGGGTAGATAATAAGAGAAAAAGAAGCTCTGAATATCAATACCCAAGTAATCCTTAATGAAACCGGGAAAGACCATTCGTTTGTCATAACCATTGTGAAAACTCTCTTCTCGTAACATATAACTCACACTTTGGCCGAGCGTAATTGATGAAGAAATAGCAAGTGAAGCCCAAAGCAGGAATTTTTTCCAAATACGTTGATCTAAATCGGTTATTGTATATATATCCAAGACCCCTCGGATCGAAATGAAATGTATGATAGGTAATATGGCAATCCAATACCTACCTACGGGACAAGCCCCTAAGGAATATGTTATATGGATTATGTTCTGCACGTGACCGGAGGCAATTAATAGAATTGTGAAGAATCCTTCGCCAAATTTATTTCTATAGATCATTGCGAAACCGATCGGAAAAAAATACACCAAAGGATTCAAAGGCAGAATCCCATGATCTACGTCAAAAATGTAGTATCCTAAGTACCGTTGGACTATGTTTTTCAGACTGGTGTCTTGAGAGGAATAGTGCGAAATGCTGCCGTAAAGTGCAATGTTATATCCGATGAATAATAAGATAGAGATGAAATATGCAGATCCTCCTGTTAGCACAGTTTTAATTTCATGCCGCATTTGCCATGCCCAATAAGAGAAAATAATTAGAGAAGCTGCCGCGAATTTAATATGTGCAAAAGGCAAAAGAGCGCAGAGTATAGGGATTACCTTCGAATATTTTTGAAAAGACCTTATGGTCAATAAAGCATAAGATAAGAAGATAATTGCAGAAGCCAGTGTTTCTGGATAGATTTGATTTGAATAAGCCAGAGTCGGCATGCTTACGAGAAATAAGCAACCAATCAAAATAATAAAAAATCCTTTCTTCTTTCGAATGGATAAATAACAAACAAGTGCTCCGGTGATCGAGCTCAGAAAAATCATACTTATTTTTGCGACTAACCAAGGGATCGGTAAAATAGTTCCATGTTGGTTTAAAACTGCCGGTAATAGAACTGCAGATAGGAGAGGATAGTGGATCGGAGGTTCTGCACCGTCTTTTAAAACTACCGTATGATGGTCGAAGTTTCTGAAAAGAAGAGTGTTATGAATGTTTTGATATTGGTTTCTCAAATCAAGGTCGTGATCTTCTAACATCGATTCTGCTATTAGTAAATATTGCGGCTCATCACCGGTCATTTGCTGCCGAAGTTGGCTGAGTGCAAGAAAATATAAGGAAAATATGAATAGGGAAAGGTTAGTGAAAGAAAGGAATTTGTCTCTTGAAAATGAGCGAACTGCGACTAAAACAGCGATCAATGAAGATACAAATATAAGAAGTATGATGGAATAAAAAAGCTTAGATTCGGAGGACTTTTTCTGGTCTACAAAAATTACTTCGCTTTCCGCTAAGGGCTCTTTCAGTGAAAACTTGAGATTGGCTATACTTCTTTCGGAAGCGAACTCGATTTTAGTTGGGGTTGCCGTTATTTGCCACTTTCCAAGGTGATTGCTTCCTTCAAAAGCCGTTAAGGTTATGGGATTTTTCGTAAAGCCTGTTACGAAAAATGTGAATTTCTTATCTTTACCTTTCGCAAAACAGGCTCCAAAATTCTGTCCTTGAACGGAGTAGGAGTTTCCCTCTTGCCATAGATTTATAGGAGGTGTTTCACAATACGTGTTTCCGTTCAATAGATAAATAATTGGAGGAAAGAGGGATAAAAAAAAGAAGAAAAGAGGTACCCATAAAATCGCTTTTCGAAAATTCAATGCCGACATCGCTTGCCCTAGTAATTGCATTTATTGAATCTATATCGAAAGACGTGAAGAAGAATTTTTAGCATTGTCCCGTTAATTTGTAGATATTTCATTCCAAATAGGGCAGCAACAGTTCTTGAAAAACTTGGTTCCTTGGAACAGGGGATCAATTATTATTGATTGATTCAAAATCAATCTTTGAAGCGCAATTCCGCGATTAAATTTAAAAAATGAAATCCTAGTAATGGGTAGTGAGATTTAGGTCAAATCTGCTCGAAGACTAAGCGGGGTTAGTACGGTAGACTGATGAGGAATATAGTCGGTCCTGGATATTATTTCTAAATGTGAGTGGTTGTTAGGTTTACAGAGAAATCTTTGCAGGTAAAATTTTGGACTACTTTATGCCTAACCGCTGTTATTCTCCCGCTTTTGAATTGCGATAAACTCCTCAAAGGTCAAAACCTTGGTGCTTCTCAGAATTCCCCGTAGAGTCTGAAATTCCTTTTTGTTCGGGCTTGTAGAAACCTCTTTCGAACTCCCCGCTACTAAGATCGCTTCAAGGGTCAGAAGATTCTCCGGTACTTTTAAGGACTTTTCTATCTTGGTTCGATCAGTTTTCGAATGCTCCAAGGTATACAGTAACTTACTCAAACTATCGATTTCGTTAGATAACTCTGAACTCCAGTTACAGGATTTCTTCTTTTGGTCCCAGGATAGGAGCGGGGTATCCGGCGCCAGGATGCCGTACACCCGAAGAGTGGTAGGCCCGACGAAGGAAAGAGATTTACGATACTCTAAGGGAATCATATCCACCAATTCAAGAATTAAATCCTTCCAGTAGGATTTCTTCTGACTCTTTGGTTCCTCCGCCGAAATGCCTATCTCCAATTCCTTTATGATGCTTTCTATTCTACCACTTTGGATGTTTCTTACGATCTTCCAGACTTCGTCAGAAACGTCACCTTGGGATTTTTTGAAGAGTCTCAGGATGCTTTTCTGATCCAGTTCGTTAAGATCCGAGAAGTTGGCTTCTTTGGAAAGGATAGATTCAATCTTTCCAGTTTCAGATGGCGGGATTTTCGAAATCCTGTGCTTGAACACAAAGTCTTCTGCAAGCCTCCAGTCGCTCTCTGTTCTACTTGTAAAGACGCTTGTAGTATACTTGTGAAGCTCATCCACGTTTATGATTACGGTCGATTTCTCCTTCTTATTCCGGATGACTTCCGTATTCCCGGTCGTTAGCTTGATTGAGAAATTCCTCTTATCGGACCCTGAAGAAGAAGCTTTAACCTAGTAATAGTACGGACAGACATTTCGCAACTTCTCGGTTACTATCGGCAACTTCTTGGGTCTCATTTCGCTTAATGCAGAATCGAACTCATTTCGAGTTCATGAAAGAAATGTAACATATCTGAGAAAGAAAATGCTAAGGAATCTTCTATGTCTCACTCGGATCTTCTTTCCGCAATCAGCGGGACACTTCGCTCTAAAAAACAATCGAATGTCCCGGTACAAATGCGCTTTTTTAATATGTTACGGGGATTGATAGTCCAAGTAGTCCATATAGACGAGCAAGGAAATCGAATTCTTTGGTGCGAGCTTTCGTATTATGCCCAGCAAACGATTACAACTTTCCAGGGGGCAAGTTATGAGGTTCGATCGGTACTTGGAGGAGCGATTATTTGTGCCGGGACAGTTCCGGAACCGCCGAAGCTGCCACATATCCCCCGTTGGGATTTGATGATCCATCAATATCAGTTCGCTCAGCCGAACCAGATCGGAGACGTACCTAAATCGAGTAGTACGATCATCATTCCTCCAAACAGTCCTCGGGTTCTCGTAGGCTACAGTGAAAATGCAGGGAATACAATATTAAGGATACAATATTGGGAAAGATCTCCCGAATCGATTTCCCTGGCTCCGAAACATAAACACGTAATCTATAGTTCTCAACAGGCGGGTACAACTTGGTCTTCTTCTTCGGAAGAGACTTTGGCTGAAGCGGCCAGCTTGAGCGTAGGTGCGGGCATTGGAGCTTTTTCCGTCAGTGCGAGCGGCTCAGTGAGCAATAGCAGTACTACGGGATTTAGCGCAACTGAGGAATCGGATTCGGAAACTCAAATAGAAACCAGAGTGGAGAATACTACACAGCACGATATTATCGCATTCGAATGGCGCCTTGTGGATGAAACTTTGGTCATCCACAAGGATAAATATTTGGCTTCCTACGCAGTAGCGCAAAGCCCTTCCGTCATCGAAGTATTAGAGTTCTCTCCTGGAAAAGAATTCATCGAGCAGCTGGAACTGACTTTGATTGAAAGCATTACTAGCGACCGGTCCGGTTTACTCCCCGGTGAATTCGGTCAAAAGTTGGAAAAAGCGCATTCAGTAGAGGAAGGGAGAACTAGAATATCATGAATCCATTATATGTAAAAGCAATGTACGGAAAACTCCCCTCGGTGCCGAAGGGAAATCCTGTTACAGTCACCGTGAAGAACAGTCTATCCGTGGATGTGATGGGTTTTAAATTGGATCAGTACGGTATGCGGGACATTCTTTTTTTCCCTTCCTTCTGGGTCCAAGCGGGAAGTTCCATCGAGTTTTCTCCCCAGAAACCTCGTATTTCAGAATGGGTCCTACATCCAGGGGATGCTCTTTTGTTCACAGAGGTCGTAACCGGCGCTTTTATTTCCGCAGCATTGGTCTCCGATGAGGCGAATCAAACCATCCAACTGACTCAATCGATTCTTTGTGATCCGAACGATATCGGACCTTTTCCTAGGCCAAATCCGGAGATCGGGATCATCGTTCCTACGAACGGCCCAAGGGTCCTCGTGGGGCTAAATGCGGGTGGAAAGTTAGTTCGCTCCCAATATTGGCAACGTTCCGCGGATTCGATTACCTTAAAACCAGGTATGAAACGGACAATCGAACATACAGTGCGTTCCGGTAAGACTCAAACTTCCAGTACTCAGGATACGTTTGAAGCTGCAGTTAATTTATCCGCAAATGTAGGATGGGGAGTGGTTAGCGCAAGCGCCTCAGCGGATCTATCCTACAGTTCTTTGAAGTCCAGCTCGTTTACCATATCTCAGCGGAGTACTTATACCGTTATAGATATTTTTGAGAATATATCCACAGAACCGATGACGATTTTCGTGTGGCAGCTGATAGACGAGTTGGTCAGCATCGATTGGCAGAAAGACAAGGGTTATTTCGTGAAAGGAACCGTGAGCAATGTGCTCACTCCTGCCATTGTATGTACTGTCGGGCCGAAAAATGAAATCAAGATCGGTTATACTGCAGGAAAGATGATTCGATTGGAGAAGGAATAAAGAATTATGGGTGATGCGGAAAAACTTCGCCCTTTTTTGAAAGAGGCAAGGCGGCTATTAGAGGAGAAAAGGGACGAAATTATTTCCGTCGGTTTTGGCATTGGAACTGTTAGCAACGAGAAAAATGGAGGGTATGACGGAACAGGATTAGGAATCCTTCTTATCGTACCAGACTTTGCGGAGATAGACGATTTTCCGGAAAAGATTTCGGTTCAAATCAAGGGAGAATTAAAGTCCGCTCCGACGATCCTATGGCAGATGGCTCCTCCCGGGACAATGATCCCAAATAACAAGCCGCCGGATCCGGTTCGCAAGCAGAAACAGGATCCCTTGGTGGGAGGCATCAGTATTAGCGGAGGTACCGGCCCTTGGTACAATCGACAGAATCCTTCCGCCGGAACCCTCGGCATGGTAGTGAAACAAGGAGCTAAAAAGGTACTTTTAACAAATGCTCATGTCGTACGTAAATGGGATCGAAGTGAAACTTTAAATAATCGAGTGTTCCAGCCGGGTTTGGGCGATGGTCTCGGACACAAGGAGTCGCTTTGGATCGGTAGGCAAACCAAAAAATACCAAAATATATATAAAGAAAAAACATACATTGATGCTGCAATCGTCTCCCTTAGGGAAGGGGACGACAAAGCAAGAAGAGCGGATTTAAAGACACTGGTCCATAACGAACCCGCGGTGGCCGCCGGAACAACTAAGACAAAATTGTTTTCTCCAGTTCAAAAATCCGGTCGAACTACAAATGTCACGAATGGAATCGTACGATGCATTGGATTGGAGTGGATTTCAAATTTTCGGGACGATCATACTAAGTCGGGGATCGTAATCACTCCTAAAAAATCCAACCAATTATTTGCAGAGCATGGAGATAGCGGTTCGGTAGTACTTTCGAAGAATGGAACTCCCGTCGGTTTATTATGGAGGGGAGAATATTTCAAACAGCCCCGTTCTAAAAAGCCGGATGATTTATGGCAGATGGTATTTGCATCCCCTATAGGTCTTGTGTGCGAAGCTTTAAATATCCAGTTCCCGATGTCGGAAGGTCTTGAGGACGAAGATGCGAAGTATGTTCGTATCGTGCGACACCAGGAAAAGTCACGACCCTTTTAAGAAATTCTGCAAGGTGATAGGATTTGTCCGGTATTTCTTCGGATCGGGAAACGTGCTATTTCCGGTTTTTCGCGAGCTGTGGATCATTCTTGGTACGATCGATCGAAATTTAATCCATCACTTATATCATCGATCGTTTTCAATGTGCAATCGGAGAGTTTTGACCAAGTCTCATTCTTTTTGTCGCTATCTATCCTGCTATTTGATTTTTTAACTTTACATGTTAAATAGTTGGCGCTTTTCGAATTCAATTCGCCGGTATTCCGCCAGGTACTATTATAATCATAACCGATGAGTCTTAAGGCGGAGCTTTGGTACCAAAAAATATAAGTATAATCCCAAGTGTTCCATGTGCCAGCGTTGGCCCAATATCCAAGGTTAATATACAATGTACCTTTGGTAATTACGGGGCATGAGGAAAGAGGGTCGTTCATTGTCGGGACCGTATACCGAGGAATGAAAGAATGATTTTCTACGGCTAATCTAAATCCTCCTTGATTCGGAAGCCCAAGTGCAACGACCAAAATACGAGGATTTGAATTCATCGTATCAACTCCGATTCCATTTCGATTCGCAATAATTTTTTTGCTATCATTTTGATGTAGCAAGAGAACCAAATCCGGAATTGTATCTTTGCTAATATCACCGGTTTGTTCGCATTCAATGATCCAGCCTTTGGGAACAAAATCTTTAGAAGATTTCCCGGTCCTTGCCAATTTGGGAAAGGCAGAATCCGGCATCGGGGGAATCTCAAAGTCGGTATTTTCTTCGGCTCTTAATGTCGAGAAATGAATCAATAATAGACAAATACACAATAGAAAAGCATTCATCCATTCGATCTTTTTAAAGGATACATTTGTCATATTGAAAATGTTCTTTATTTTTAAGGAACGATAGATAACGTCCAGAATATTTCGCGCTTGCTAATATCAGGAAAGGGTCTCCTTACGCGCCCAAAAACGTTGTTCGTGTGAAATTGCGGTTCAAAGTCGTTAGGTGAAAGGAGCAGGTATCAAATTTCGATTCCAAGGATTCTTGCCCTTTTTTGCTTATGAATCAATTGTGTCGTTCGGAGACAAACATGAAAAACCGTGGTAATCGGAAAGCAAAAACAATTCCTTCTCATTCGATCGATGGACCAGAGCCAACCCGTCTTGCTATTTCTCCACGGTGGACCCGGTAGTCCAGAAACGGGGCTTGTCCGCAAGTTCCATTCTGAGCTGAACGACATTATACTGTCGTTTTGTGGGAGCAACGAGGTGCAGGGCGATCCTACTCGTTTACGGAATCTTCCACTTCCCTGACCCTGAATCAGTTCATTCAAGATACGTACGAAGTCACTTAGTATCTGAAAACAAGGTTTCATCAAAATAAGATCTTCCTAGTCGGACATTCGTAAGGGTCTTACCTTGCAATGCAATCATAGCCGCCGGACTGCTTGTGAACACTAGTAAGCAGGAAGCGATATCGTATGACTGTACTCTCCGGCAAGCGAGAGAGGAGAATCATTCCGAGGCTATTCAGGCGCTCGAAGCCGTCGATTCTTACGGGCAGAGATGATTTTCAGACTCCTTTTGAGTTATCCCTAGAATATTACAAAGGTAAAGGCCCAAAAGAAGAAATGGCTTTGGTTCGAAAACTAGGCTCACATGCAGATTTTTGAAGAATCGGAAAAATATATCGATTTGATGCTGCATGATGTGCGGACACTTGCTCAGTAAATTGGACTACAATTTTCTGTCGGCCTTGATAGATTCGAAAATAACTTATTTTATGGATCGAATCCTTGTGCGTTTCGAAGAGCGGAATACGATCGAAGGTCTGTGGCCGTAAGTAGCTCGAAACGTCCTGCTGAAATGAGCGGAGTCCGAAAATCCCGCTATATGTGCGGCCTCCGTAAGATTCACGGATTTAGGCATGTTTCTTGCGGCGACTTTTAGTCTTAGATTCAGTATGTATTTCCGGACGGAAATAAATAACGTTTCCTTAAATAGATGCCGGAATCTATCCTCCGATAAGTTCACCAATTTTGCGAGTTTCTCGAGTTTTATTTCCTGTGGATGCGGTATTAACGCAAGAGAATGCAGGTGGTTTACGACCGTCATCACTCGCGGGTCCAAAGAGCGTCCTTCTTTGTACGGAAAAATGGAGCCGAAGACGGTCTCTACTATATATTTCAGTATTTCGTAAACTTCTTCGTCGGTCGTTTCCTCCAGCATGGCTTTTTTTACGAGTTCGCTCAGGTTGGGAATTTTTCCGGAATCGAATGTTTGGACGCCTCCCTTCATCAATCCCTCGATCCGTCCGAAAAGTTCCGAATCCGGGTCGATGTATAAATTCATTACGTGGGTTTGCTTTGCCATCTCTCGGTAGATCCGGTTCGGAGGGAGGAATGCTCCGGTGAATTCTATCGAGGTTCCGTCGGAAAGGTAGAGGAAGGCAGGTTTCTCAACTGAAATCAGGATGGAGGCGGCATAAAGACTGTGCAAAGCGGTGGTTTCCTCCCATGCGGCATAGAGAACATGCGAATCCCATATATAAAGGGAGTTTTTCATTACGGAACCCCGTTGCATAAAAATAAAATCAAAACCACAATTTCAGCCTTCGAGCTTATCTGAAAGCGAAAGAAGGGAACGGAATAAATATTTCCAATAGCCGAATTGTTCAAAACAAAATAGCCTGTTTAACCGCTTCATTCAAGCAATACCTCGCCGCGATTCGTATACTGAAATCGAAGATCCTGAAAAGAAAGAAATTTCGGTAAAGGATCATCGGTATCGTTAAGTGACTCGCTCAGTTCTCTCCGCGTCTTTAAGTCTTCTGAAACCTTTTTGAGGTTCAGAAAACGGACGCGGGATTTTTTTACCTTAGCGAAAAACGGAGAGGGACCATGAAGAATATAGGAGTGATAGGGGCCGGACAAATGGGATCCGGTATATCGCAGGTTCTGGGACAGGCTGATTATAATGTTAAGTTATATGACATCAGCGAACATCAACTGGATAAATCGATTGTTACAATAGAAAGGAATTTGTCCAAATTGTTCCAAAAAGGAAGCCTCCCCGAGGCGAAGATTCGGTCGACTCTTTCGAATATAAGGAAGGTCTCGAATTTATCCGATTTCGAGGATTGCGATTTCGTCATAGAAGCCGTCAGCGAAGACGAAAGAGTCAAGATTCATATATTTGAAAAACTTGATTCTCTGGTAAAAAACGGTGCAGTTCTCGCTTCCAATACCTCCTCAATCTCGATTACCAGGATCGCTTCCGCAACCAACCGTCCTGCAAGCGTGATCGGACTTCATTTCATGAATCCTGTTCCGTTAATGAAGCTGGTAGAAATCATACGGGGTCATAATACCTCGGACTCAACCTTCCAAAAAGCCAAAGAATTGGTCGGGCATTTGGGAAAGGAATCCTGCGTATCGGAGGATTATCCCGCCTTTATCGTAAATCGCGTCCTGATTCCTATGATCAACGAAGCGATCTTCGCGGTTTACGAGGGCGTAGGGAAACCTGAGGAAATCGATAAAGGAATGAAGTTGGGTACCAACCAACCTATGGGTCCCATCACTCTCGCCGATTTTATCGGTTTGGATACCTGTCTTGCCGTTATGAACGTATTGTTCAGCGGATTTAAGGAACCCAAATATCGCCCTTGTCCTCTGCTCGTAAAGATGGTTGAAGCGGGACATCTGGGCAGAAAAACCGGACGCGGTTTTTACCGCTACGAAATCTAGAAAGGATACTAATCGGGGAAGTTAAGAAATGGATTTTCTATTAAACGAAGAGCAAATCATCCTCCAGGATAACGTTCGTCAATTCGTGAACGAAAAGATTAAACCGATCGCTTCGATCATCGATGCGGAGCACAAGATTCCGGACGAACTGATCGGCCAGATGGCCGATATGGGTTTTTTAGGAAGTTATCTTCCCGAGAAATACCAAGGAGCAGGATTGGATATCCTCTCCTATATCCTCATCATCGAGGAAATCTCCAAAGCTTGTGCGTCCACAGGAGTGCTCATCTCGGGTCATACTTCCCTGGCTTGCGATCCTATTTATAGGTTCGGGAGCGATCGGCAAAAGGAGAAATGGCTTCCGGATCTCGCGACAGGTAAGAAGATCGGATGCTTTTTGTTAACCGAACCCGATGCGGGAAGCGACGCGGCGAATCTAAGCACCACATATAAGAGAGACGGTGAATCTTTCGTCATTAACGGAAGCAAGAATTTCATTACGAACGGAGCATTTCTCGGAACCGGAATCGTTTTTGCGAGTTCCGATCGAAATCTGAAGCACAAGGGAATTTCCGCCTTCATCGTAGATCTGAAAAGCCCAGGAGTCGTGATTCTCAAAAACGAAAGTAAAATGGGGATCCGCGGGAGTTATACTACCGCATTCGCGTTAGACGAAGTAAAAATTCCCGCCGAGAATCTGTTGGGTGAGGAACACCAAGGTTTCAAAGTAAGCATGGAAACCTTAAACGGGGGAAGGATCGGAATCGCAGCCCAAGCATTGGGAATCGGCGAAGGCGCTTTCGAAAGATCTCTTCAGTATGCAAAGGAAAGAAAACAGTTCGGAAAACCCATAGGAGATCTTCAGGCGATTCAATTCAAATTGGCCGACATGTATACTCGGCTGGAACAAAGCAAAATGCTTACGTATCGAGCCGCTTGGGCAAAGGACCATCTTCCCAGCTACGCGATGGAATCCGCCATGTGTAAGGTTTCCGCTTCGGAAGCGGCCACTTTCGTGACGAAGGAAGCTCTTCAAATTCACGGAGGCTACGGTTTTATCACCGATTACGAAGTGGAACGTATGTTTCGCGACGCTAAAATCACGGAAATCTACGAAGGGACCAGCGAAATCCAGCGCGTAGTGATTTCTAAAATGCTTCTTCAATACAAATAAATACATCAGTAATTTATAAATTACTGGAAATTAGATTAGACATATTTTACCGGAATAGAGGATGAAATGAAGACTGCGGATACGGAAAATTTACAAGAGAAACATGAAAAAGGGAATCACGGATCGATCAGTTTCGTGAATCGAGAAAAGAATGGCGACTTCTCCACCTCCATTTTATTTGCGGGCCAAGGAAGTAATCCGATCCCGGAATTGCTTTCCCTTTACGAAACGGAGGGAGAAAATTCGGAATTCTTTTCCTCTTTATTTTCCGTTGTCGAAGCTTGCATAAGCAAGGTCGATTCGGAGAATTATTCTTTTTTGTATCCTCGGGGGTTTTCCCTACGGGAATGGTTTCAAAATCCGGAAGAAATCCCGAAAGAGCTTCTTCTGCGTTCCTCGCTATACAGTGTGCCACTGGTATTTGCCGCTCAAGCGGGAAACTTATTCCGCTTTTTAAGAAACGGAGAAGATTGGCGAGAACTTAGAAAGCGCGCGAGCGGAATCTACGGTCATTCCCAAGGAATTTTTGCCGGGCTATTGTTTTCTTCCTCGAACGACAAGGCTTCCTTTCTTCATCATTTCGAAACCATTTTTGCTGCTATGTTCTTTCTGATCTATAGGGCTCAAATCCTATACCCCGACATGCCGCTGGATCCGGAAACGACGCGTCGGTTCGGAAAAACAGGAGAAAAAGCTTCTTCCATGGCCCAGATGCGTTTTCCGGAATCGAACGGACGGATAGAGGATATTCTGAAAGAGTATAACTCTTCTTCGAAGTCCGACAAAATATGTCTTTGTTTACTGAATAATTCCAGCGATAAGGTTTTCGGAGGATCGCCCGAGGCGTTACTGAAATTCCGGGATTATCTGTCTCGATCCGGATTCGAAGGTTTGAAGACCTGGAATTTCGTCAACGCGTCCCTGCCTTTTCATTCCTTCTTTCTGAGTGAAGTCGTAGAAATCGTTCAGTCCGATTTTTATCGGATCGGATTTTTCCCGAAAGCAGAGGAACTTGCAATTCCGTTATACGATACGAGAGACGGATCCGATCTCCGTTTGTCGCATAAAAATCTTTCCTACGAATTTGCCGCAATGGTTGCGAGAGATATGCTAGATTGGAATCGGACTCTTTCTTCCCTGCTTTCGAGGGACGGAAAACATCTTTTCCTTTCTTTCGGTCCGGGAGAATTCGTGGAGAAACTTACCGTTCCTTTCCTAAAGGGTCGCTCGGTCTTGGTGAAAAACCTGAGCCAAGAGGAGGGGTTTCGAGCGTATACGAGATCCCGGGATTTGGCGTTTCCAGACGCATGGTCCGACTACGCCGTCCGATTCGCGAAACTTCCCTCAGGACAGGACTTTCCACTCAACCGTTATTCCAAATGGACCGGGCGTCCTCCCGTATTCGGAGGTGGAATGACTCCATCGACAATGGAACCCGAGATTGTCATCGCCGCGGCAAAGGAAGGCTACGTTGTAGAGTGGGCCGGGGGAGGTCAGGTTACAGAGGATTTATTTCGCGCGAGATTGAAAAGGGTGCAGGACGGCATTCCTTCCGGATGTGGGATCGTGATCAATCTGCTCTATCTAGATTCTTATCTTTGGAATCTGCATGTTCCATTGGTCAAGAAATGCAAATCGGAGGGGTTTCCGATCGAAGGCGTAACCATCTCCGCCGGAATTCCGGATACGGAAGAAGCGGTTACATTATTAAACGAATTTGCTTCCTTAGGAATCTGGTTGAATTCATTCAAACCCGGAACCGTAGAACAGGTGCAAAAGGTGTTGAAGATCGCCGATAAGGTTCCGCACCTCACTTTGATGATGCAGATCGAAGGAGGGGCAGCCGGTGGACACCATAGCTGGGAGGAATTGGAGGATTTAGTCCAAAGCACATATGCCTCCATTCGAAAAAGATCCAACGTAATTTTGGCAGTGGGAGGAGGTATCGCTTCTCCCGAAGACGCAGCTCTTTGGTTATCCGGAGATTGGGATTCGAAAGTAAGAAAGCCGGTAGATGCGGTCTTTCTCGGTACGAGGCTAATGTCCGCACTGGAATGTATGACGTCCCTCCCGATCAAGGAAGAGCTGGTCAGATTGTCCGGCTCCAGGGATTGGAAGAAAACCAAAGATGGAAAGGATGTCGGCGGAGTTATTTCGGGTAAATCCGGATTAGGCGCTGATATTTATTATGCTTCGAATCTCTGGACGGAACTTTCTGATTTGGCGGAAAGGCTGACCAAAGGTATAGAACCGAAGGAGGCTCGCGAGAACATCGGGAAAAACCGGGAAAAGATATTAAATCTTTTGAATCAAACCGCTAAGCCTTATTTCGGAGATTTGGATTCTATGACCTATCATCGAGTCCTTAGAAGGTATGTGGAGCTGGTATGTCCTGGAGAAAAGCTTCGCTCACCCGAAGGGAATTGGCCGGACCATCCTTTCATCGATCGAAGTTTCAGATCACGTCTCCAGGAGCTGGTGTATCGTTTCGAAGGGCGACTGGTATCCGAAGAATCGGACGCTTCTTCCTTGCTTCAAGATCCGAAGGAGTTAGACGATCCCGAAAAATTCCTCGAAGAATGGGGGAAAAAATATCCGACAGGCGAGGGCACATATCTGCTTCCGGAAGATCGGGAATTCTTTCTGGATGTTTGCAAACGTTCCGGCAAACCGGTCAATTTCGTTCCGGTACTGGACGAAGATCTGGTACGTTGGATTCGTTCCGATTCGCTCTGGTATTCCCATTGTATCGGAATGCGTCCGGAAGCATGCGCTTGGATCCCCGGTCCTAGCGCACTGGTCGGAATTCAGAAAAGCAACGAGCCCGTCGCTCACATTCTGAAGAACTTCGTAGAAGGGGTAAAAGGGAAAGCGGAAAGGGTAGAGTCGGATTTTTGGAAGGATTTCTTGCCCGCTTCTAAAACGGTAGATCCGAATCAAATTCAGATCCTGAAGACCGAGGATCGCAAGGAAGTCAGAAGGGTCGTCGGAGAATTTCCGGATGCAGCGGAGTGGGTCTCCTTCTTAAGCTCGCAAGGAAGGGGTATCCTTTCTGCGGCTCTCTCCTATCCCCGCTTGGGTGGAAAGATCTCCGATATTCCCACGCTATTTTCGTCCGAAGAATACGAACGCTTCTCTTGGAAAACGGATGATTTCGGTAGGTTCACGGAGATATCCGCTTTTGGGAAGGACAAGGAAATTCCTTCCGTTCGATTTACCGCTCTGGACGAGAACAATGCAGAGCTAGTCCTTTTTTTCAATCACCCTTCCAAGCAGAAATCGATTCCTTTTAAGAGACGAATCTATTCCGAAGGTCGTCCGAATTCCATAATTCTAGAAGACTTGGGTTTCCGTGCAGATTCGATTTCGGATTTTTACGAAAAAGTCTGGGGCTTGGACGGTACGTCCGATTTTAGACCTATATACCGACGTCCGAATCCGTCTTCATTGATTTCACATAACGAATTCGTTTTAACGAACCAAGATATAGTCGGGTTTAGAACGGCCACAAACGATTATTTCCGTAAGGATTTGGCGGAAGGAGAGTCGCTTACAGCTCCGTTATCGATGGGAGTCGTCTTCGGTTGGAAGAGTATGATTTCCTCTTTGTTTTCCTTTTCCAAAGTGGATCTCTTTAGGCTGCTTCATCTATCCCAGAAATTCAAATGGGTTCCCGAGTTTTCCGATCTTAAGGCTGGAGATCGGGTTTTATGTTCTTCTAGAATTTCGAAGGTGGATAGACTCGGGGATTCTTTGGTTCTCTATGTCTCCGGAAATATCAAGACGGGAGAGAAGTCGCTCGCAGAATTTGAAACCGGATTTCTATTGAGAGGAAAAACAAACAATCTTCTTCGTTTCGATTCTATTCCTATCGATCATTGCATTCTACTAAACTCGGAGGCGGAAGCGGATGCCTTCCGTACCATCTCCTGGATATCGAAACGGAGTAATGCGGATCCGGTTCAGGTCGGGGACATCGTTCATTTCCAATCTTCGGATGTACTTTCCATTGAAGGAACTTCGAAGAGGAGATTCAAGGCGGAAGGGAACATTTTTAGGACGGATTCCCGGGGAAACCGATCCGCGTACGGGAAGTTTCGGCTTTTTGAGAAGTTCGATCAGGAACGAAAATCCAGCATCAATCGAGTTTTCGAAACGTTTCAGAATTCGCGCTCGGAACAACCGTTGGCAAAAAAATATAGGATCGTTTCGGAAACGTTTCCTGCCCCTAGTTCGATGGATTCCTATTCCGTCTTTTCCAAGGATGCAAATCCGATTCATACGGATCCTAAATTCGCGAGACTGGGCGGGTGGAACGGTCCGATCGTGCACGGCCTATGGACTTCCTCTCAGGCAGTGAGCATCCTGATTCGATTCGCATGCGGAGGAGATCCGAGACGATTGGTTTCCTTCGAGGAAAGGTTCGAATCCCCGGTTTCTACGGACGAGGAACTAAGACTGAATGCATATCACATAGCGCAGCAGGAAGGAAATCTGGTTCTGGAGGTTTCCGTCGAAAACGAAAAAGGGGAGATGAAGCTTCGTGGTAAGGCGCTCGTATCTCCCGCGAAAACCGCATACGCATTCACCGGCCAAGGTTCGCAATCGCAAGGAATGGGAATGAAGCTTTTGGAGGAATTTCCGGAAGCTCGAGAGATTTGGACGCAGGCCGAGAAGACCGCTACGAAAGAATTCGGTTTTTCTTTGCTGGAAATCGTACGAAACAATCCCACGTCGATTTATTGTGGAGGGAAAAATTGGGTGCATCCGAAAGGAGTGCTGCACTTGACCCAATTCACTCAGGTAGCCCTCGTGGCAAAATCTCTCGCGGATTGGGCGATTCTGAAAAAGAGAGGCTACTTGGTACCGAATTCTCCGTTTGCGGGACATTCGTTAGGCGAATTTTCGGCTTTGGCTGCGAGGGGATTTCTCCGGTCGGAGAACGTATTCAACATCGTTTATAACCGCGGATTCACGATGCAAAGGCTGGTTCCGAGAGATCCGGAAGGAAAAAGCGATTATGCGATGAGCGTCGTTTTGGGGAACAGACATGTCGGCTTAGACCAGGAAAAGATTCTACAACTCGTAGAGGAGGCCAAGAGTAAAACGGGCCTTCACTTGGAAGTAGTGAATTATAATATTCGAGATAAACAATATTCAGTTACTGGAAACATAAAAGCCTTGGAACAGCTTGAAGCGGATTGCAAAAAATTCGCCCGGGGCAAAAAGACCACGATTCGACTGGAAGGAATCGACGTACCGTTCCATTCCAGGATCCTATTTTCCGGAGTTTCCGAGTTCAGAAATACGCTAGAGAAAAATATTCCGAAGGATCTTCCTTTGCATGATCTGGACGGCAAATACATTCCGAATTTGGTAGCCCTTCCGTTCGGTTGCTCGGAGGATTTTCTTAAAAAAATCCACGAAACGTCCGGTAGCGAAAAGATCGCGGAACTCATGAAGCTGAAACAGAAAGACCTGGATTCGAACGAAATTCGAAGAGTTATTCTGATCGAACTTCTAGCGTACCAATTCGCGATGCCCGTCCAGTGGATCCGCACGCAGGAACTTCTATTCGGAGAGATGGAAATACGACGTTTCATCGATGTGGGAGCGAGAGGGGATTTGGCGGGGATGGCAAGGCAGAGCCTAAAAGAAAAAATCGATTCCTCCGATTTCCAAATTCTACATTTAGAAGAGAATCGGAATGAGGTTTTTTACGAAAAAGAGGATACCTCGGAAACGGAATGGACCAGGAAGTTCGACACCGAAGATATCGCCGTAGAGGAAGTTCTCCCGAAAGAGGTTCCTGCAAAAGCGCCCGAAGAGATATCGGTACAATCTATCCCTTCTTCCTTTGCGTCCGGATCTTTGGAACCGGTTCATTTGCCTTTGGCAAAAAAGGACGCGTTATTCGCGTTGATCTCTTTGAAAGCGGGAATCAGAGCGGAAGAGATTTCCGAAACGGCCAGCTTAGACGAGTTGTTCGGAGGAAATTCCTCTAAACGGAACCAAGCGCTTGCGGATATCGGAGCGGAATTTCGGACGAATGCGTTGGATGGAGCTCATGACAAGTCTTTGAAAGAACTGATCCAAGTTCTAAACGACAAAGCTGTCTACGAGCAACCTGGACCTTACCTGAGGAATTCTTTCGAAGATATGATCAAAAAGTTCTTTCCACCCGATGTAGGTAGAAAGGAAATTTTTCGCCATCTGAAAGAGGAAAGACTTTTGTCGGAAAGCGGGGTTTTTGCCGCAAGTTCATATCTTCCTCTTTTGGCGAGGGAGGGAGATTCTCTCGGAAAGGGAAAGCTGAGTCCGATCGGGTTAAAATCCAGGATTGCGGGATCGAAAGAAGCGTATAGATGGTTGGACCAAGCCTTGGATCTATTTGCTGTCTGGAAAAATATCTCGATCCCTAAAAAGGAGCATTCCCTTGGCATCGGAGGTGGAGGATTGAAAGTGGACGCCGCTGCTTTGGAAGCGTTAGAGCGGAAATACTTCGGCCTCGATGGTGCCTTTGCAAAATCTCTCCGAGAACTTAAGAAAAGACTTTTGGATGAGGACCCGTATTCGGAATTCCTTTTGCAGGATCTGAATTCTCTGGAGAACGCTCGTTCTACCGTACCAGTTTCCGCGGATCAGATTCCTCCGATCTTTTCGGAAAAGAAAATCGTATCTTTCCGGAATTCTCTACAATGGGCCAAGAAGAGAATTCTGGTCCGTGCGGCGGAATTTTCGAAAGGGGAGATTTCCGAATTTTCGCCCGAAGACCTTCTCTACTTCCGAAACGTCGTCAATGCGGAGCTGGAAGAAGTCTTGGATTTTTGGAGAGAAAAATTCGAATCTAGGATTCAAAATCCAAGGAATGCAGAGGAAGCGGATCGGAGCGGGATTGCGAGTAGAGAGTTTGCTCGTTTGGTTTCGCGGATTCGCGGAAAGGAAAACAAGAATCCCATTTTCGTTTATCCACGTCTTGTATTCCGTCCGACTCTTCGTGAAACAGAATCGGGGTCCTTTCTTTGCGAAGAAATCGAGGTGAAATCCGATCCTTGGTCGGGGAGACACTCTCGGGTATCCGTTCTAGAAACAAGCGCCGATTCCGGAAATTCCTTCCGTGCGGACGCGAAGACTACTCAAGAATTTACCAGAGTATTAAACGAACTATGCAGATTGGGCGTCTCCTTCGCGGGTAAAAAGGTACTCGTTACAGGAGCCGGACCGGGTTCCATCGCATTGGAGACGGTCAAGGCGTTTCTACTCGGAGGGGCGGAAGTCGTTTTGACCACAACTTCGTATTCTTCCGAAAGGATCCAATTTTATAAGCGGATTTTTCAGCGCTTCGGGGTAAGAGGAGCCTCGCTGGAAGTGGTTCCGTTCTCACAGGGTTCGTTTGCGGACGTTCGTTCCCTTTCCGAGCGATTCTCGGCAAAAAAATGGTATCCTGATTTTCTTCTTCCATTCGCGGCGGTCGGAGAAGAAAACACAGTATCTGCGTTAGACGATTCCTCTTTACTTTCTCTTCGAGTCATGCTGATCGGAGTGGAAAAATTGATCGGTGAACTGGGAAGGGCTAGGATCGCTTCCGACGTTTCCGAAGGAAAACTCAGTGTGATTCTTCCGCTTTCTCCGAATCACGGAATGTTCGGAAGAGATGGAATGTATTCCGAGACTAAAATCGGATTGGAAACCTTGTTCCGGAAAAGATTTTCCGAAAGGGAAGAATGGGGAAGCTCAGTTCGCATATTAGGATCCGTTATCGGATGGGTTCGGGGAACAGGGCTTATGGAAGCTAACGATCTGCTCGCTCCTATACTAGAGGATAAAACCGGCATTCGGACTTTCTCAAAAATGGAGATGGGATATTTGTTGGTCGGCTTAGCTGCCTGGAGTCAGAGAAACCAATCTCCGGAAGTGGTAAAAGCGGATTTTACGGGAGGTTTGCGAAACGTAAACGGATTAGGAGAAATACTCGCAGAGAGTAGAAGCGAAGTCGTAGCTCGGTCCAAAAGGAATTCGGAATTTCGATCCATCCTTCGGAATCTAGAAGAGCCACGGAAAGAAAAGAGAATTCGAAAATTCCCTGGTCAAGGGTTGCGTGTTCCCGGGATTCCATCAGATGCGGATCTGAGGGAATTCAATAGCGGACCAATTCCAGAACTGGAAAAAATGGTGTGCATCGTCGGATACGCGGAGATCGGTCCTGGCGGGAGTTCTATGACCCGCTGGGAACTGGAAAAGAACGGGAGTCTATCTCTCGAAGCGAGTCTCGAGATGGCTTGGATGATGGGTTACGTTCGTTACCAAGCTGGGGAAAAAGGACGGGTTTGGACGGACGCGCAAACCGGAGAGGAAATTCCGGAATGGCAAGTAAAGGAAAGGTACGAATCCGAGATCTTGAAACATTCCGGAATCCGAATCGTGGAGAAAAAAAGTTCCGGATTCGATCCTACATCCATACCAGTCTTCACAGATATCGTGCTTGAAGAGGATTTTTACATTCCCGTATCCGGACCGGAAGAAGCGGCGGAACTTAAAAAAGCGGAACCCGAAATCACAGAAATATACCATAACGCTCCATCCGAGAAATGGTTTATTAAACGAAGAAAAGGATCCGTCCTCAAGGTCAAGAAGGCTGCCGGACTCCAAAGACGCGTGGCCGGGCAGATTCCTGACGGTTGGGATCCTGAAAGGTACGGAATCCCCAAGGATCTAGTCAGACAGGTGGATCCGGTTACGGTCTTTAATCTCTACTGTACTTGCGAAGCCTATCTTCGAGCTGGACTGGATCCGTTCGAACTTTTCGAAAACGTTCACCCAAGCCAAGTGGGAACGAGCGTAGGTTCCGGAATGGGGGGAATGCAGAAACTGAAGAGATTGTTTCTGGATTATCGGTTGGGAGAAGAAAGACAGCACGATGCCTTGCAGGAGGCGTTGATCAACGTGAACGCCGCTTGGGCGGTAACGACATATGCCGGGATTTACGGGGTCATGCAAACTCCCGTCGCGGCTTGCGCGACCGGAGGAGTATCCTTGGAATTGGCGCGCGATTCCATCCTTTCCGGAAAAGCGAAATTCATGATCGCAGGAGCCTTCGACGATCTTGCAGAAGAAAGCATGATCGGTTTCGGAGATATGAATGCGACCGCGAATACGGACGATATGGAGGCAAGCGGAATCGATCCCTCTCGCGTATGCCGTCCGAACGACGTCCGAAGAAACGGATTTTTGGAATCTCAGGGTGGCGGGGTCGTTTTGTTGGCGAGAGGGGATTTGGCTTTGGCAATGGGGCTACCGGTTTACGGAATTCTAGGATACGCTGCTTCTAGAACGGACGGCATTCAGACTTCCATTCCCGCACCGGGGCTAGGACTACTTTCTCTAGCTGCCGAATCCAAAACCGAGATTTCTCCTCTCAGACAAGCGCTGGAAAATTTCGGTCTGGATGCGGACGCGATCGCGGTCGCTTATAAGCACGATACTTCCACTAAGGCTAACGATAAAAACGAGAATAAGTTGTTGTGCACTATTATGGGAAAATTGGGAAGAAGGCCCGGAAATCTTTTGCCTGTCGTTTCCCAAAAATCTCTCACAGGTCATCCGAAAGCCGGTGCCGCGATGTGGCAGACGATCGGACTTCTGCAAGCGATCGAGGAAGGGACCGTTTCCGGAAACAGAAATCTGGAAGACGTGGATTTCGATATGAACGCGTATTCGCAAATCTGTTTTACGGACGAATCCATCTCCTTCGGTAGGCACGACTGGAAGGCGGGAATTCTGACTACATTAGGATTCGGTCATATAGGAGCCTTGGCATTGCTTTTGCATCGCAACTTTTTTTGGACGAAGATTTCCGCGGACCAAAAAAAAGAATATCTGCAAAAACTCGAGAGGAGGAACACTTTCGCCCTTCGTAAATATAACGAAATCCGTTTAGACGTCGGCGAGAAACTTTACGAAAGAAAAACGCATTCTTTCGTAGATACGGAGCGGGAGGAATCGGTTCTTTTAGATGCGGAATTCCGTCTAGGCGCTCAATCGCCGGAAAATCGGACGGCGGAATCGTTTTCTTTTTCCCCGGAGTCTGCAAAGCGCTAAGGAGGAAGAGATGAAAAAGACGGAAATTCCAAAAGACGAATCCGAATCGATCGCTCTTGCGCAAGGAATCTCGGAGATAGAATTCCATCGTACGAAACTGAAGGAGCTGAACGCGACTTTTCGTATGAAGGCGTTCAAATCGCAGAAGAGACAGGGTAAACTTCAGAAAGTGTTGGTTGCAAACAGAGGGGAAATCGCCAAGCGTTTTTTCTTCGCACTGCACGAGGAGGGAATCCGATCCATTGCCGTGGTTGCGGACAAAGACCGGGGACAGTCCTGGTTCGAGTTCGCGGACGAAGTGGTTTATATAGGAGAAGCGAAGAATTATGCCAGCATACCGGTGATCTGTGCCGCCTTGCTCGAAAGCGGAGCGAATGCGATATATCCCGGTTACGGTTTTCTGTCCGAAAATTACGAATTCGTAGAAATGTTAAGCGAAGTACAAACTTTCTACGAAAGGGAAATCGTTTTCATGGGTCCGAAAGCTTCCGTTATGCGGAAAGTCGGAAATAAATTGGACGCTAGACATTTGGCCAACCAAAACGGCGTTCCTCTGTTCCTAGGCTCCGGTTCCATAGGAGGTATAGAAGAGGCTCTTAGAGAAGCGGAGCGGATCGGGTATCCGATCATCTTAAAACTCGATGCCGGGGGAGGCGGAAAGGGAATGCTTGTCGTTCGTAATCCGGCGGAACTGGCGCCCGCGATCGAAAGCGCCATTCGGATCGGGAGAAGTTCCTACGGAAACGAGACCTTCTACTTGGAAAAATTCATAGAAAGGCCGGCGCACTTCGAAGTACAGATTTTTAACGGAATCGCAGTCGGAATCCGTAAATGTGCGGTGCAGAGGAGAAATCAAAAGATCATAGAGGAATCGGGAGAACATTTTCTACCTCATTCGACCCAACTCCAGTTGCTTTCTAGCGCGGAGAAAATAGCGGGACTTTCCGGATATTCGAACGATTGCGGAGCCGGTACGGTCGAGTTTCTTTTGGATCGGGAAACCGGCCAATTCGGATTTTTAGAAATGAATACCCGCCTGCAAGTGGAGTATGCGGTTACGGACCAATCGGTGGGAGTGGATTTGGTCAAATGGCAAATCTTTCTTTTCGACGATCGCGAAGATCACATCCCGTACCATTCCGCTTTGCAGTCCAGATTTCGCGAGCGAGAACATTCGATCCAGTGCCGGATTTATGCGGAAGATCCGTACCAAAATTATTCTCCTTCTCCCGGAAAAATCAAAGAACTGGAATTGCCTACGTTCAACGGAATACGTTGCGATTTCGGTTTCAAAAAAGGGGATAGTATACCGGGAGAATTCGACCCCATGGTCGGAAAGCTACTCGCATTCGGAAAGAATCGATTCGAAGCCTTGCAGCGCATGGAACGGGCTTTGAGCGAGATTTATATGAGGGGAATCACTTCCAATATCGAACAACTTCTTTCCGTGATACGACATCCGAAATTTCGGGAGGGAGACTACGACAATCGGTTGCTGGACGAATTTTCTGAATTGGTTTCGGCGAAGACGGATCTTTTGGAGGAATCCATAACCTACGCCTGCATCGGGGAAAGTCTTCGGGAAACGGGACGATCGGTCGCGGAGATTTTTAGGGAACGGAATTTGACTCAACTCATCTATTCAGATATGGAAACCGAATCCCCAGTACATTATAAAGTTTTTATCAACGATTCTTCCTATAACGTTTTTCTTTTGCGGACCGGTATATCCGAATTCTGGATCGGAGGAGAAGGACTTTCACTCAGGCGTGTTCGGGTCAGCAGATATTCTAGAGACGGGTTTCAATTCTTAGCCGAATCCGGAGATAGAAATGTTTCCGTAAAGATCGATGCGAAACCGAATTTTCAATTGATCCGTTTTTTCGATTCCAAAGGGTCCGTGCGGTATTCCCGCCTAAAAATCACCTCCGAAGGCAAACAGGATTCAGGAGATGACGCCGGGGTTCTTCGGTCCCCCTTCCAAGGAACATTCGTAAAATTATGCGATGATCCTGAAACCGGAAAGCCTTGGATATTAGGAAGTGGAATCAAAAAGGGAGATTCTCTCATCGTTATTTCGGCCATGAAAATGGAAACGCTACTCAAGGCGCCCGTCGACGGAACCTTATCATATCTGATTGAAAAGGGAGATCTCAACAGATTGATTCAAGGAAATACCGCTTCCGGTCAAATTCTAGGAAAGAGTTTTGGGGAAGGGGAAATTCTCGCAAAAGTGACATCCAGTCAATCAGAGCTCGAACCCGAAATCTCTTCCCTGCAACTTCCATCCAAGATCGGACAACAGAACGGGAAGACAGAAACCTCTTCTTCTCTATCTAGACTGGAAAAATGGAGCGATGTTCCCACGGACGTATCTGAGGATCACGAAGCGGATTTTATGAAAAAACCCTATTCCGCGATCCAGAGGAAAGAGGTCCGTCTCCTGCTGAGGTCTTGGTTATTGGGATTCTGCTCCGGATCGGGAACAAAGAGTAAAATATCCTGTCTTCTAAAAGGACTGGAAAAAGAAGAGATCCTGAAAAATCAGAAAGAAAGAAGCGAGTGGGAAGATTTTGTCAAATTGTTCTTCCGGTATATCGTTCTGACGAAACGATTATTTTCGTCCGATTTTCTTCCGGGTCGCTCCCATTTCAGCGAATTGCAAAGAGCGTTGATCCACTGGGATCAAGAAGGATTTAAGCCGGCAAAGGAACCTGCAAAACTTCTATCCAGACTGTTTGCCTTTTACGGAGCAAAACCTTGGACGCAATTTCGTCGGATGCAAGACCAAGGCATCGCCTTCGGTTATATATTATCCGCCTATAAGAATCAGTTGGCTCAGCCGGATTTCTATGCAGAGATACTTTTGGCGTTGGAGCCGTTCCTCCCGGAAGCCAAGTCTTTTGACATCTTTCTCCACGAGTTGCTTGCGTTGGAGGAAAGAGACAGAGACCCCAAACTCGAAAAAATACTGAAAAGAATTCTGAACAAAAGAAAATCCAATTCGTTTAACATTCCAGAAGGAGTAAGGACTCTCGCCAAACGTCACCAGTCCAAATACCTGATTTTTACTAAGGATCCGATGAACTTAGTTTCAGAAGGAGATTTCAATCCGGGGAAACTCTCGGAATTCCGATCCGACCTATTTTTCGCTTCCGAAAATCTACCGGAGAAATTTGAGGATCTTCTTTCCAAAAAATTGGATTATTGGAAAGGTAGAACGCAAATTCGCCGATTGGAATTCCCCTCCGAAAGATATTTTTTATACCTAACGGAGTCAAAGGGAAAAACCGAACTTCTGCTCATTGCCCGACTGGAATCGGACCCTTCGGAAAATACCGGGATCGACTCGGAAGGAAAGTTCTATAACGAAAATCTGGAAAACGAATGCATTGCCGCTGTATCTTTACTCGCTGTCGCCAACCGTTTTCATTCCGCGTCTTCGATACGTCTGGAGCTCGTAGTCGAAAAAAGGGAAATACCGTTAAAGGATGATGCTTCTCCAGCGAGAGACTTAGAACATGACATTCTAAGAAATAGCGCCGCTTCTATACTGGAGTTTTTCCTCCATGCGGATTATTCCGGACTGATTTTGGAAATCATAGATGCTTTCGATAAATCCAAAATTTATTCCTTCTTTTTTAGGGATGGAAAGCTTCGGATGGATATATTAGGAAAAGAAGATATAAGATTCCCTTATTCTAAGGAAATCGAATCTAAAAATTCCAAAATGTACGAAAAAGGGAAATGGCCCCTGGAAAGATGGGTGGAGGAAACGTTCGATTCCGATTCCTTTCGCGAGATCCGGATTCCGGGACTTGATTTCCCGGAAAACAATGCAAACGGGATGATTCCGATCGGCGCGAAGATTTTCGTGGGAAAAATTTCCGGACAAGAAGCGGTATTTTTCTTCAAAGACTCGAGAGTTGCAGGAGGTGCGACAGGGGATAAGGAGGGAAGAAAATACTTCGCTGCTGCGTGTATTGCCTATCGGATGGATCTTCCCCTTTACGTTTGGAACGACGGAGCAGGAGCGAATATCAAAGAGGGAATGGTCTCCCTGAACCGTGCAGCGGAAGGATTTTTCGTGAATTCTCTTTTGACGGGACGAGTACCAGCCAGGGAATTTATGGCAGCCATAGAATCCCACAACGATCCTGCGATTTCCGAATTGTTTTCCGCGATTCACGGATTGGAAGATCTGAACTTTCGGCCGTATCTTCCGGAGGATCGACCGTCGAGGTGTTTGGTCGTCGCAGTCGGTGTGGGATCTTCTACAGGATTGGATGTGTACGGTTCCTCCCAAGCATCTATACAAGTTCTATTGGACGAAGAACAGTCCTATCGCGTTTTGACGGGAGCTGCCGTGATCGAGTCCGTAACCGGGGAAAGGTTTACCAATTACGAGATCGGTGGAGCGAAAATTATGGGTCGGGGTAGCGGCACGGTGGACTTCGTCGCGAACGATAAGGTCCACTTGATTTCGATCCTTTTTCGGATTCAGAAAATCCTTTTCGGATCTCCGAAAAATCGATGGGAAGAAATTGCACCGCTTCCCGAAAGAAATTCTACCACCAATCAGGAGATAACGCGTCGGGACGTCATATCTGAATCGACTCTTCGATCCTTATCCGATGAAGGTGATTTTTTAGCGATCAAGGAAAACTATTCGGGCGGGGAAGCCTTGGTCGCAGGGCTTTTGAGACTGAAGAAAGTTCCTCTCGTAGTCCTAGGACCGAGATCGGAGTTCGGATTCCACTCCTACCCATCATTAATAAAAGCGAAAGAATCCTTGAGGATTGCGCAAAAAACCGGAGCGGGAATCCTTCTGGTTTATGGAAGGACTTGGTTCAGCAACTCCTATCTGGAGGACGGAGAATCGTTCCGGATCGGTAGAGATATATTAAATCTTTTGTCCGCCAACCGGGAGCCGGTTCTTCATATCGTTAAAGATTCGAAAAGTCTAAAGTTATCCGAAAATACGATTTCAGGAGACGTATGGATTCTCATCGAAGGAAGCCGGAAGGAAAAACAGGAACTGCCGGCTGGATCTGTTTTCAAGACCCCGACGTTCCTCGTCAGTGACGAACGAACGGCTTTTTCGGTCGCTAGAGACGTCTTTTCCTTGCTTCGTTATAGAAATCGAATCCAAGAAAACCCGGTTCCGAGTGGTATACCGAGTCTACCGAAAGATCTCAGCCAGGCTTATGATATGCGCTCTTCCATAATCGAACCCACTTTGGATGAGGGTACGTTTTTGGAATTCTTTCAAACCGATCCAGGGTCGAGTTTGATCACGGGACTAGGCAGGATCGCCGGAAAAACGGTGGGAATCATCGCGGACCAACCGAAAGACGGAGGGGCGCCAGATGCCTCCGGAACGGAAAAATTCCGAATCTTTATGGAATTTCTATCCAAATTCGAACTTCCTTTGGTGATGCTTTCCGATGCTCCCGGTTTCGTGCCGGGGCTGAAACAGGAGAGACTTCGAATCCAGCAGATCGGAGGAGAGTCATTGGATATCAATGTTCTTTCCAAGAATCCGGTCGTATCCGTAGTTCTACGACAGAATTACGGAGGAAGACAAATTCATGCATTTAGCGGATTCTTGAGACCGGGAATTTCCTATTGCTCCATGAAAGAAAGTACACTAGCGGTGATGGGAGCGTTTTCGGCGTTCGATCTTTTTCACGGGGGAAAAGTAGCGCGCTTGGAAGAAGAGGGGAAGAAAGAAGAAGTGGAAACGCTACGGAAAGAGTTTTTAGAATCGTTTCGAAAGAAAGCAAAAGCTTCTCAGGACGCGTTATCGACAGGAGTGGTTGATCAATTGTTCGACGAGATCTCGGAGTTAAGAGGCGCGATCTTAGAGGGGCTTTTACAAGCAGAGAAGAGGTGTAGGGATTGGAATGCACGTAGGTTTTCGTACGAGTCTAACGAAGAAATCTTTCCTTCGTGTAAAGAATGAGAAAGAACAAGGATTTTCTCAGACATTTCTTATTATAAAATATTTGTTGTATTATAATATGAAAAAACCTACCGAAAAGGTTTAGCCGAATCTTTCAAATAAATCCGCCGGATTCAGCCGTAGCGTTCAAGTTCCGGAATCTGATCACTGCTATACTCTAGGTTGCAGTGAAAAGGAAACTTTTCAAAGCGAAAAGCCCTACGCGAAAGGAAGAACGAAATATGAGAACGTTGGCCGATTTATTCAAAGATTCCGCCGAAAAATTCGGAGGAAAAACCGCTTTTCGCTATCGAGATCATCAGAAAAGGATCTCCGAACTTTCCTATTCGGAATTGTATTCGTCCGCGCTCTCTTTGGCAGAGGCGTTGATCTATTTGGGTTTAAAGCAAAAGGAACATGTGGCTATCCTTTCCGACAACCGAGTCGAGTGGATTATAGCGGATGCATCCGTTTTACTTTCCGGATGTGCCGACGTCCCAAGAGGTTCCGATATTACCGATACCGAAATCGTTTATATTCTGAATCATAGCGAAAGTAGAATCGTCTTCGTCGAAAATTTGAAACTACTGAACCGAATTTTGCGGAATCAATCGCTTCTGGAGTCGGAATCCATCTTTATATTGCTCCAGAGTCCGAAGGACGAGGAAACGGGGGCATATAATATCTACGATCTTATCGAAAAAGGGCGTGCCTTACGACAGAAAGGATCTCGCAAGGTGGAAAGCAGGATCAGCGAAATCGGATCGGAAGACCTTTTTACGATCATCTATACTTCCGGTACCACCGGAAAGCCGAAAGGTGTACAACTGACTCATTCCAATATGATCCACCAAATAAGTGCGGTTGTCCCGTTACTCGAATTGGGGGAAGAGGACAGAGCGGTTACAATATTACCGATCTGGCATATATTCGAAAGATTTCTGGAATATTGCTGCATCAGCGCGGGGGCCTCGACTTTTTATTCGAATCTTCCGGAGCTAAAGCAAAATCTGTTGGAATATAAACCTACGATATTCGGTTCCGCTCCGCGAGTTTGGGAAATGCTCGCGAACGGAATCCTCGCCAAGATCAACGATTCCGCCAGAACGAACGCTCTGAGTAGAAGATTATTCCATCTGTCCTGTTTCTACACGAGAACCGTCGGAAAGGCGAAAGCTTTTTTGACCGGGAACGAACTGGATCTGAGCGGTAGAAATGCGGTATGGACCGTATTCAGAGGAATCCAGATGACAACGGTCTATTTACTTCTCGGACCGTTTTATCTATCGGTTCTTTTTTCCGCTTTGGGATTCTGGTTCAGCATCCATTCTTATTCTTACGAATTTCCGTTACTATCCTTCCTCCTAGGCGCTATTTTTTCAGTGTTGAACAGCTTTATGTTGGATCGATGGATTTTGTCGAAGTATAGAGTCATGCTTACTGGCGGGGAACTCAGGGTTCCGATTTCGGGAGGTGGCGCGTTGCCGAACCGAGTGGACGTATTTTTGGATTCGATCGGTATCCGGATTTTAGAAGGTTATGGAATGACGGAAACTTCTCCGACAATTTCCATTCGTAGATTCCGTCGAATGGTATTGGGCAGTGTAGGGCACATCCTACCGAAGACAAGATTACAGGTACGATCGGAAACGAACGAAGTGTTATCCGAAATCGACGATTCCGGTAGGTTCGTACAGGGTAGGCCGGGAAGAAAAGGAATCATCTTCGTTCAGGGACCGCAGGTGATGAAGGGATATTTCAAAAGCGAAGCGGAAACCGAGGCTGCCCTTAAGGGAGGCTGGATGAACACGGGGGATTTGGGGATTATCGGTTTTAATCACACTCTTACGCTTGCCGGAAGGGCGAAGGAGACCATTGTGCTACGAGGCGGGGAAAACGTCGAACCTGTACCGATCGAGGCTTGTCTTCAATCTTCCGAATTCATCAGTCAATGTATGGTAATCGGTCAGGACCAAAAAAATCTGGGCGCCATTATCGTTCCGGATTTCGAGGCATTACAAAAATGGGCAAAGGATCGGAATATCAGATCTTCTTCGACAGCGGATCTGTTAAAGAATCGGAAAGTAATAGATCTCTTCCGAAGCGAAATCAAATCCTTAAACAATTCGAAGTCCGGATTCAAGTCGTTCGAGCAAATTACCCCTTTTTTGTTGATTGAAAAAACGTTCGAAGTCGGGGACGAACTGACGAATCTACAAAAACTGAAGAGATCCGTAATTTTAGAGAAGTATCGCGAAAGGATCCAAAGCTTGTACAGAGTTGCGGAATTCAATGGAGCCTTGAACGGTCCGTTTGTCGAATGACAAGCCGATAAAAATCTATACTCGGAAAGAGATGGCTCTGGGAAAATTTCATGGATTTCATATACTTAAACTTCTATTCATTCGGCTCCACTCTTGCCGGCCTGTTCTGTCTTTATATAGCGATTTTCTTTATTACGATTAAGGAAAGAAGTCCAGCCGCATTGATTCTGGGAGGAGCGGGAATATCGGCCGCTCTTTTTCATTTCGCCTACGCCGTAGGTTTTATGACCGTCGAGGTCTGGGGGGTGTATCACCGCTGGTTGGTCATACCGACCGCGTTAATGACCTTCTCACATTTGGTCCTTGTGTTCTTTTATTTCCCTTCCCCCAAATATGAAAGGTTCGGTCTCTCCTTATACTCGATTCTGCTTTCCGTAATCGGAATCATTGCAGTTTATTATATCGCTATTTCTTACCACAGTGTCGGAATTTTCGTCCGGGGAAACCATTATCGCGATTTCGAAACATATTCGTTCTACAAGTACTACTCCATAATCGTTCTGGTCTACAATACCGTTTTTGTGGCGGCCGGAATTTGGAGAGCGTTTTCGGAAAGAGGACGGGAAAGAAGGGCCGTAATTTACATGCTTCTGGCCTTCTGCATGATCTCGGTGATCCCGGCCTTAACGAACGCTTTAAACAGAAACGGCTCGATTTCGAGGATCGTATACCAACAGGCGGTGGACCTTTCCTTTGTGATCGGATTCTTTCTATTGCTCGTGATCTACCTGAATATTTCGAAAGAAAAAACGACCGTTTTGAGTAGGATCATCGGAATCTCCATGGCTACGTTCTTTCTTGTGTTTCAAATCGTGGCTTATCTTATTCTGAACGAATACGAGGCGCAGTACGATAAGATCCGTTTTCAAGAGGCGAAACTGATCGTTAAAAATAAGGAACAACCGGCGGATCTGAAATACGTTCTTGCATACGGAACGATTCCCGGAGAGTCCGTAAGAGATACGGAGGTCGCTCAGAATACGATCCCGAAGATCCAAAACGGAAATAAAGAAGCCAAACTTTTCCTTCTTAGGTCCGCGTTAAGCGATATGAAAAACGCCTCCGGAAAAGAGAGATGGAAAAAAGCCGAATTTCTGTTTTCGGGCTTCGAAACGGACCAAAACGAGTTTTTGTCGTATCGGGAGGGTCTCCGCGAATTTCTACTCTCTCGGGAGGAAAAATCGATTTCAGATTCTGAAATGTCCGGATTCTTCGGAGATATCAACGGGTTCGTCACGATAGCGGGAAATAAGCTCGTCCAACTTCCCGACAAAAGGAACGAAAGTGCAGTACTCGCAATTTTGAATTCGGGCAAACCTGGACTTTCAGCGATGATGAAAATCGCAGGCGGTAAGTATTCTGAGGCTCGAAGGAAAGGCGTATCTTCGGAAAAACTCTCCGTACTTTTGTCCGAATCCCTTTGCCCTGCCTATTTCGAAGGACAAAGAATCTATCGGGGAATGAACGATCGGGATCGCACCGGAACGAGTTCACCGGAATATTTCGTTTCCTATTTCATTCAGGATGAAACGACTCAAACCGTATACGAAGTCGGTTTCGATTATAAGGTCTATCGAGGTTATATACATTCACCTTCTTCGATATTAGCGGTTTGTCTGATTTCCATCATGTTTGTCGTTATCGTAGGATTCAAATATTTCTTCAGATACGCCTTGATCCGTCCGATGAACGACGTCGTCGCGGGATTGCAAGCGATTCACTCCGGAAATCTTCAATACAGACTCGTTCCGAGCGTGGAGGACGAGATCGGGTTCATCGCGCGCTCGTTCAATCATATGGCGGACAGCATTCTGGTTGCTCGGGACAATCTGGAAAAATACGCACAGGACCTCGAAAACAAGGTAAATGAAAGAACGAAAGAACTCCAGCACTCGTTAACCGAAGTGAAGGATCTAAAGGAACAACAGGACGGGGATTACTTCCTCATGTCTCTTCTTTTGAAGCCTTTGGGAGTGAATCGGGCAGCGCAAGAAAACGTTAAGGTCGAATTCTTTACTGAACAGAAGAAGAAATTCAAATTTCGTAATTATGATTCAGAAATCGGAGGGGATATCAGTACCTCGAAAAGAATCTTTTTACGCGGAAAAAAATATACGGTCTTTTTGAATGCGGACGCCATGGGTAAGTCCATGCAGGGAGCCGGCGGGGCACTCGTACTGGGAGCCGTCTTCGAGGCGATCCTGGAACGGACGAATCTGATCGAATCCGTACGGAATCATTCCCCGGAAAAATGGTTGAAAGACGCGTTTCTGGAATTGCATAAGGTTTTTGAAAGTTTTGACGGCTCTATGCTGGTTTCCTTGGTTCTAGGATTGGTGGACGACGAAGTCGGAATCCTTTATTATGTGAACGCAGAGCATCCATGGACGGTACTTTATAGAAACGGAGTCGCAAGCTTTATCGAAAGCGAAATGACGTTCCGCAAATTAGGAACCGGAGGGATTAACGGTCATATATATGTGAAAACCCTTCAACTGGAGCCGGGAGATGTGATCATCGCCGGATCGGACGGACGTGATGATTTTATGCTGCTTGGAAAGGACGATAAGAAATTAAACGACGACCACACGAAATTTCTAGAATTCGTGCATCAGGGAACGGGATCTCTCAGGAAAATATACGAATCGATCACTTCCAACGGTAGGCTTACGGACGATCTTTCTCTGGTGCGTATCGCCTTTAAAGAGGAAAACGTAAATGTTCCGGAAGCGAATCCTAATAGGGATTTTTTAAAAAATACGGAACTTGCCGGGATGTTTCGGCAGGCCAAACGGATCGCACAGACGGAAAATTTCGGCGAAGCGATTCCAATCTTCCAAAAATTAGAATCTCTTCATAATAGAGTTCCTCTGATCAAGAAATACCTTACGCTTCTGCACCTTCGCAAAGGATTGTACCGGGAAGCCGCACATTATGCGGAAGATTATTTGAACTTGGATCCCTTAGACAATGAGATGCTTTACTTCATATCTTACACTTTGAAAAAATGCCGTGAATTCGAAAGGGCTGCCGATTTTGGAGAACGCTTGAGGCTACGAAATCCGTCGCACTTTAAGAATCTGTTGAATCTTTCCGGCATTTACATGGCTTTGAATGATCCGAACAAGGCGGAAGCAATTGCAAACGATGCTTTCTCGATCGATCCTGAGAATTTGAAGGTGAATTCTTTTCTGGAGACCTTGAAACGAAGAAGGGATTAGAGGTGGTTCTAAAAATGCCCTTTTTCCCGAACAGGATCGGCTTGCTCGAGAGTCAGTACAGTTCATTTATCCCTAGTTGAAAAATGGAGACGGAATATTTCCACCTCATTAACTTCTATTTTATAGAGCCCAACTCGATTTTCAGAGTCACAGGTCCATCCTCCGGAAGTGCGCGCGAGGATTTTCCTTTTGCTTGGATCCGAAAACTGCATTCCCGCAGGGTTTTACCGGAAGTTTTGCCCGGCTCCAGCTCGCCGCCGATCTTGGCTTTCGCCAGATTGCATTCGAACAAAAGAAGTAAAAGAGGAAAAAGCAGTATTATAGAAAATATGTTCAGCGGATTCGCAAAAACGGATTTCGATCGATTTTAAATCACCGAAAAACACGGAAAGAACGGAACCGGAGTTTTCCTGGAAAGGTTGGATCAATCGATCTTCCGAAACGGAAAAGTCCTTTCCGATCTCATTCATGCGGATGGTATCCGAAAGTTCTTGTCTCATTCGTGCGCGATTTTTCGGATTCTGTCGTCTATTTTCTTTCCGTTTTTTCGAAAGGAAATACCGCTTCGTAGTAGTTCCGTATGCAATATGAAACGCGTACGTACTGGCTAGACGACGATAAAAAGCGAAGACAGTCCTGAATCTCTTTAAAGGCAAGCACGTCAGAATGTCGTTTTATAGAATCAGTAATTTTCCGCTTTCGGAAAAGAAAAATATTGAAACCGGCGATTTTCATCCGGAATAAGGTGCAAGTCTTGGAAGAGGAGCACTCCGAAGAGTTCCAAAATTCTGTGAGTTTCGATGCTAAAGTGTAGCGCCGGACCCACTCCCACCCAGAAGTTAATATTGCTATACTGGGAAGCTTCCTCACATTTCCGAAGTAATACGGAGTAACATGTATTTGCATTAATGGTTAGCATTCCGATCGTTCTTGGCCCTTTTTTCCCATCGCGAAGCAATACTTCCGGAAAATCATCGTTCGGCCAATTTTTTAAAGGGTGTGATATGCTCGAAATCTTTGAACCCTGTTTTCCGTACGCAGTGGAGATTTCGATCGGCATTTTAGCGATTCCCAATCCCGTGCCGAGAATTCCCAATTCTACGCCGGCTCCGATTCCGTAGCCGACTTTGAGTACAAAAATATCCACCACTCCTTTCAAAATGTTACCGAAGTATTTAAAGGGAAAAAGCGCGATATTTAGAATACTGTAGTCTCGGATGGTCGAATTTTTCGCGTTAATCCGCGATACGGATACATTGAATTTCGATTTGATAGGATATGGAGCAAACAAGTCATATTGCTTCAAAATAGCCCGTGCTTTCTGTAGGTAGAGTACGGATTTATTGATATGTTCTTTGTACCCGCTGTCATCAAGACTTAGATCTAAAGCACCTCTAGCGTTCTCCGATTCCGCTAATTCGAGCAAACCGTTCAACGTATTTTCCACATAAAGATTCGCCGATTTGGAAGTGGTTTGCACTTTTTGTTCGATTCTTCTTTGGTAATTCTCATAAGTAGGGTTCTTTTTCGGAAAAGTTAGATATTCCTTGGCATCGTCGTTTGCTTTTTTGTACAGGGAATATGCTATGGAAAAATTCAATTTTCTGTATTCTTCATCGGCTTCCTTTTCCATATACTTCATGGAGGCCAATTTGACCTCCGCAATACGGGATCTAAGGTTTTCCAATATGACGACTTTGTTTTTATATTCTTTTTCCTCCAGGATTTGGCTCGAGAGTTCCTTATAGGATTCGAAATACTGGTCCAATTTGGCTTGTGATATGGAGATTTCCCTGTTCAAGTCCACATCGATCACCGATATCTTCGCCTGGAAAAAACCGAAATAAGCATTGTCCGTCTTTTGTGAAATATAGGTTAGAAGTCCTTGCAGTTGGTTTTGGTATTCTGCACTCAAGGATCGGATCGAAGATGCGGATTTTGAATAGATTTCAATCGATTCGCGGTATTTTTTTTGTGCAAGAAGTCGATCCGCCGTAAGCAAGTATTCGTTTATTTTGTCTGTCAATGCGGACAAATTTGTATCCCCAGTGGAAAAATTATAGGCTTCGATTTTTTCAGGGGAAATTGCGTTCAATTTTATTTTCGGGATTTCAAAAGATATTTCTTCGGGTTTCGGCGCATTGAGTTTGTTGATGGAATATTTTACATCCTTGACTTTTTTCGCAATTTCGTCCGCGTAATAATCGAACTGGTAGGAAACCAGAGGAATCGTTTCGGAAAGAAAAACTTCGAACCCTTCAGCGCGCGAAGTTCGTTTTACCGCTTTGATCGTTAAAAGATAGTCGTTTGAACGAAGGGAAAGATCTCCGGATACCAAAATATCGAAATCTGCCAAAGTCCGAAGATTGTCTAGACCCTCTTTTGTCCCGAATCCGGAAAGTTGCAGAGACGCTTGATTTACGAGAGAGCCCATCGCATTTTCGCTCATGACAATGAACTCGTTTTCCGATCGGTCGATCAGTTTGAGCGTCAATAGATTGGTTAATGCCTCTGTTGTGTCTCCGGAGACATTCCCCCCATGTCGAACGGATTGAAGGAAAAGTTTCGGCGATTTGGAAGATGACGTTTTGTCCATCGCGACAGGAACGGTCTGCATCTTCGTGGAAGCGCAACTTAAAATGAGAAAAATAGCTGCAATCGAAATCTGTTTCAAAGAAGAATCCTAGTTTTGATTATGAGTTTTGTATAAAATTGTCTATATAAGAAAAATGATTTATTGATATGTGTTGAATTATCTTTGAAATTGTAAATAATTTAATATAATTATGACTTGAATTTTTACCGATTTTTTATATAGACATGTACCGACTCAGAAAGAGCGGAGCGTTTTATTTTGTTCGTAAGAATAGCGCCGTTGGTACTTCCAGATTTTGGATTCGGACAAACGAACTTTTTTTTCCAAAAACGAATATGTCTCTTTCATTTAAGGCTTTTTTTCTCTAAGTATGCAACAGAAGAGTCATAAATCCTTTAAATAAGGAGAAAAGTAAATATTTTTATTTCATTTGGGCTAAAATTTGCTATATAAAGAAAAATAAATTTTGAAGTTACTACGGTCAAAATCGTTTCGTTCGTTTATAAGCTTTTTATAAAACGAATGAATATTTTCCAGATCTCATCCGTTTGGAACGACTTTCAAAATGTAAGCAAAGGATTTTCGCGGGTTTGATTGACAAAGATGAAAATCGCATTTAGAAATCCGAAAGGAACAGGGGGGTTCGTTATGATCGACCACACGGGGCTTCAAGTCAGTAATCCGGCTGCAAGTCGAAATTTTTATGAGAAAGCGTTGGCACCGGTTGGATATAAATTATTAATCGAAGTGCCGAAAGAATTTACGGAAGGAAAAGAGGTTTTGGGTTATGGGGAACCTTCTAAGGCCGATTTTTGGGTAGCAGAAGGAATTCCCAATTCCCCTCGTTTGCATATCGCGTTTCGAGCGCAGCATCGCGGGATCGTGGACTCTTTTTATAAGGCAGCGTTGGCGGCAGGAGGAAAGGACAACGGGCCACCGGGATTGAGAGCGCATTACCATAAGGATTATTATGCGGCTTTCGTCCTGGATCCGGACGGGCATAATATCGAGGTCGTATGCCATCACCCAGAATCCTCCTAAATTTCCCGGTCAAGTTCGGATTTTTGCGTGCGACCAGGATTCGATTTTGGTATATTCCTAATGTTTTGATCTCCGATTTTGGATCTTCGGATATACTATTTTTTTAGGAGAAGATTTCCTTGTCTACCCCCGATTTTCGTCTACTTTTTGAATCGGTTCCAGGACTCTATTTGGTGTTGGATCCTAAATTGAATATCATCGCGGTGAGCGAGGCATATCTTTCTGCCACCAAGACGGTTCGGTCCGAAATTTTAGGGCGGTGGATCTTCGACGTTTTTCCGGATAATCCTTCGGATCCGTCCGCGACCGGAGTTAGCAATTTGCGAGATTCTTTGGAAGCGGTTTTAAGGGACAAGAAACAGAACGCGATGGCGGTGCAAAAATACGATATCCGCTTACCGGAATCGGAAGGAGGACACTTCATCGCCAAATACTGGAGCCCGGTGAATTGCCCAGTTTTAGATTCCGCGGGTAATACGATTTATATCGTTCACCGAGTAGAAGACGTCACCGAATTCGTGGAACTCAAAAATTCGGAGAATCAAAAGAGCCAGATCACCGAAGAACTGCTTTCCAAAACCGCCTTGATGGAATCGGAAATCTACCGGCGTGCCCAAGAAGTACAAAAAGCGAATAAGCTGCTGCTCCAAGCGAACGAGGAATTGTCCAGAAGAGAAAAAGAATTGCAGCAATTGTACGAAAGATTGCACGAAATGAACCAATTGAAATCTCAATTCTTTGCGAATGTCAGTCACGAATTGAGAACTCCTTTAACTCTGATCCTTGCCCCTTTACGAAAACTGATGGCAAAGGAAAGCATAGGCGAAACGTATCGTTCCGATTTTCAGGTGATGGAAAGGAACGCCCAGACTCTTCTAAAGCACGTCAACGATCTACTGGATATTTCTAAGGTGGAAGCCGGAAAGATGAACGTAGAGTATGCCGAAGTCGACGTATCCAAATTATTACAAAGAATCGCTTCCCATTTCGATTCCGTTGCCGTCGAACGTTCCATCCTATTCGATGTGGAAACATCCGGGCAATTGTTTGCGGAATTGGATCCGGCAAAGGTGGAAAGGATATTTTTAAATCTGATTTCGAACGCGTTTAAATTCGCTCCCGTAGGGGGAAAGGTCTCCTGCTCCGCGAAAAAAATGGGCGATGTCGCCATGGTCCAAGTGAGCGATAACGGTCCGGGAGTTCCCGAAAAACTTAGGGAAGCGATTTTCGAAAGATTTCGACAGGTGAACGAAGGGGATTCCCGTTCCTTCGGAGGGACCGGCTTGGGGCTTGCGATCGCAAAGGAATTTGCGGAACTCCACTACGGTAGAATCCATGTGGAGGAAAATCCGGGCGGGGGAGCTCTTTTTCAACTTAGCCTTCCCTTAAAAGCGCCGACTTCCGTGACACTTGTAAACGGAGATGAAAACGAACTCTCTCAAGCTACTTTATTGGGTACCTTGCACGAGTTTCGACGTTACCAAACCGATGAGAGGCCGGATCTCGAAGATACCAATCTACCGAGCGCCCTGGTAGTGGAAGACAATCCCGAGATGAGGGAATATATATTCGATACGCTGAAGAGCGAATTTAACGTAACCATGGCGGTAAACGGAAAAGAGGGATTGGAAAAGGCGATTCACATCGTTCCGGATGTTCTGATCACCGATATCATGATGCCTGTGATGAGCGGAGATATCATGGTCCGCGAAATCCGAAAAATACCGGAACTGAATCGGATGCCAATCCTTCTACTGAGCGCCAAGTCGGACGACGATTTGAGGATTAAATTGCTGCAGGAAGGCGGCCAAGACTATGTTTTAAAACCTTTTCTCCAAGAGGAGCTTTTAGCTAGGGTAAGAAATTTCGCCGCTCTCAAGAAGGCGCAGGAAGATTTGGAACAATCCAACCGCGAAATGGAGGCCTTCAGTTATTCGATTTCCCACGACCTGCGTTCTCCTATTCGTGGCATTGAGGGATTGGGGAAAATCCTGTTAGAAGATTATTTGGCCGTACTGGACGAGGAAGGGCGCAAAATGCTTTCCGTTATCGTTAGTACTGCCACGCATATGGCTAGGCTTGTGGACGATTTGCTTTCCTTTCACAAGGTAACGAAACTAACGGTAAATTTCCAAGAGATCGATACCTCCAATGTTGTGGATGAAGTCTTGACGAGTCTAAAAAGCGAGTACTCGAGCGAGAAGTACCGTGTGGAAATCGGAGAATTGCCTCGGATCTTCGGGGATTCGACGACGATTCGTCAAGTCTGGATGAACCTTTTGTCGAATGCGTTTAAATATTCCTCTAAGAGGGAAAATCCGGAGATTCGGATCGGATGCAAAAGCGAAAACGGAGAAAACGAATTCTTCGTAAAAGACAATGGCGCCGGATTCAATCCCGAATATGTCGATCGGCTATTCAAGGTATTCCAACGTTTACATTCGATCAACGAATTCGATGGGACCGGCGTAGGATTAGCGATTGTAGCAAGGATCGTGAGTCGTCACGGAGGAAGAGTGCGCGCGGAAAGTACCGTCGATCAAGGAGCAACATTTTACTTTTCTCTTCCGAAAGTGAAATGAAGGGTTTGGAGGGAAGGAAATCCTGAATACTTTGTATGCCATGTAACGTGTCTGATATTCGCACTTTAGGTGGATAAAAGAGCTTTCCCAAATTTCAGAAAAAAGTTGCGATATATCGTTTTTATCGGGTGAATTTTTTGATTGCGTTTCAATCCAAATTGTGTCTTTTTTCTAGGGCAGGATTCTTTGATGCGACATCCGTACAATGCATCCGAGCTTTTAATTTTGGAAGGAAGGATGAAAGTCAGTTATCTAAGTTTCATCGTTTGTTTTTGGTTGGTTTCCGCAGGTTGCACTGGGATTAATTATTTATATATGGTTGGAATCACCCCGAACACCAATCCGACGAAAGATTATGCGAACCTATTTTATCTGTACGCGAAAGGAGGAGCTATCATTCATAGCGGCACGGTACCTGGTTCCATCGGGAGAAATGCGGAGGGTAAACTTTCCGGTTCTAGTTGCTCTTATAATATAATGCGTTTCATTTCCTACGGAGACTCCTCGATCGAAGCTGCTAAAGCGAAGGGGAAAATTTCCAGGGTTGCCGCAGTCGAATATGAGCAATTTGCTGTGTTAGGAATCGGCTATCATAGTTTTTGTACGATTGTTTTCGGATCTTCGAACGACTCCAATGTCCCAGATTGGAAAGCCGATCTAGAAAAGCCTGCTGCCGGAAAGAAAAAATAAATTAGGAACGAAAATCGAATGGGAAAAAAATCATTTTTATACATCCTCTTACTAGGAAGTTTTGTGCAGCTTTTCGATTGTGCACCGATCGGTCCGTCGGGGGGATTTTTATTCAGTGACTATAAATTTCCGGGAGAAATTAACTCTTCCAACAACATACCAACAACCAAAAAAGCCGAAGGCTGCCAGTACAATGTATTGAGCGTGGTGACCTGGGGAAGCGCAAGCGCAGGGCGAATCGCGATGGAAAACCGGATTACTAGAATTGCAACAATAGACCATTCCACCATGAGTATTCTATACCTTTACCAAGACTATTGCACTATTATAACAGGAGAATAGGAAAGAATGAATCGAACCAAAGTTTTTTTAAGCATGATTGTCTCCGCTTTTCTACTTACAGGCTGCGCGAGTACTCCGTTACCGGCACTTATTTTCAATTCTTCCGAGCACCATGTCTCCGGTTCCCCGATTACCGGACCGACGGACGTAAAGATCCTTAAGAGCGGAAAATCTTGCAGCAACTACTCCATTCTGAATTGGCTCTTCTATTCGGGCGGAGAAGGGAGTATCGAAGAAGCGATGAAAGACGGAAAAATCACAAAGGTTGCAGTCGTGGATAAGAGTGCGTTTTCCATCCTGAGCTTTATATTCTCCCGGGAATGCGTGCTCGTTTTCGGAGAATGATTCTTTTTTCTCTCAGAATCCCCTGGAAATTTCAGGGGATTCTGGTATTTCCTTCTTTGAAATTCTAGATAAAAACTTACCTTCCTCTTCCTGCCTTGTTCGTGCCGCGTTCTTGCCGAGTTTTTTCAAATCGTTTTTAGACCAAAAACCTAGCTTTCCGGGCTCCAACACGTGATTTCCTCCCCCAAAAATCATCTAAAAGGCAAAAAAGACTTGCTGTAGAAATAAAATACTATATATATGTTACCTTATGAAAAGTTTAGTTTATCTGGAACGAATTTCGTTGGTTCCCGTATTTAAAAACACTCTTCATGCAGGAACTCCTACAAAGTCTCCCGATCCGCGCAAAATGAGAGACACCCTTTCTTTCTTGGAACGTGGAAAAGCGAGTAAAATCTTTGTTTCCGTAAAGGGAGATGCGTGGAAGAATTTCGGAATTTTCGACAAGGACCGTTTAGTAATCGATCGACTCAAGGAAATGGAAGATGGGTCCGTCGTATTGGTTTATAGCCGAGGAAATTATTTGTTTCGTAAAGTATCCGTCACTATATTGGGAACTTTTCTTCTCGGACCTGAGAAAGGGAATACTCCGATTCCGATCGATTTGTTGGAAGAGAGGATCTTGGGTGTTGTAACGGGGATCGTTCATCGAGTTTCTTAGTGTCGTACCGTTTTCTTTTGATTTGTAGCAAAAATTTGCCGTCCCAAAGCGAACTTTTTTCTATAAAATTTTAGGAAAGATACGATCTGAGAATGATTTTAACGCTTGGTAGAATCTGAAAGAGTGAGAAAATATTAGAACCCCAGCGGAAAGGCGCTCGACAGGAAGTTCGTGTGAAATCGTCTTCCCAAGGTATCCGCTAAGGAGAATTGAAAATGGATTGGGAGCAAACAATCAAAATGCTTTTTGCATTGGCAATATTAGGCTTCGGCTTATACACCCAATGGCCGAGGAGAAAAACGAACCAGCAGATCAAAGAGGAGATCAATCGTCTTTAGTTTTTATCGTTCGAAACGGAAGGATCCCTTCCGGATAGTGACGCCGAAGAAAAGCAGGGGCAGAAAATTGCCCTTGCTTTCCGTCGATGGATTTAACGGGTTAGGATTTCGATCCCGTTTCCGTGATCCCAAAGACCCTCCAGAACTTTTCCTCCTTGTTTTACGGTATATACTTTCGGAGTACTATCCCCCCAATCCGCATTGACTGTGTCTCCATCCAGCATCGCGGTTCCTTGGAAACGGATTCCCACCGACCAGATTACGTCATAACTGCCGATATCGTTTTTCTTAAAGGTCACCGTTCCTTTGTATTTGGTACCGTTCGGATTGATTCCTTGCGCTTTATACGTTCCGCTTATGTCGAGTGGTGCTTCCGCCACCGTTACACCGAAAGCCGTAACCAAAATTACGATTACAGCTAACGCTAGTATTCTTCTCGAAAGCCTTAACATACGACCCACCTCCTGCGGTATCCTTTGGATCTTAGACCTCTTTCCGAAATTCTCAACCCGGTTTTTTTCCATGCACGAAAATATTACTGAACATTATCATTTGTATTACATATATATTACAAATTAAGAGAAACAGTATCTATCCGTTATGTAGTACGCCTCCTCTGAAATCATCTCTTTCCGAGGCAGAGATTGGCGGGAACGGGAAAGCTCTTTAATCCGAATGATTTTCCACGTCTTTAGCGAGTGGAGAGTGGAAGGATTTTTTGAACTTGAAGTAGATTTGTCGAAAGGGGAGCAGGTAGATGGAAGTTAGCCTAGAATAATCCAGAGGATTCAAATTCTTTAAACCGAAATCTGTAGATTCTTTCTCTTTCGGATCCGGAATATGAAGGCTACCCCAAATCAAATCCCAGAATGCGAACGTAACTCCCAGATTCCTGTTTTGTAAATCCCTGTCTTTACTATGGTGTGTCTGGTGTTGGGCCGGGCTTAGGATAATATGACTGAGCCAGTTCGGAAAATGCAGAGAAACATGCGAATGCCTCAGATTCGCATACAAGTTGAAAACGAAAACCCCCGCGTTGACGCCGAGAAAAGAGGTCATCGTGATCCCTTGAGGATAAAGATAAGTCGCAATTCCAGTCACGAGACCGGAACCGATCGCTCCGCAAGAATTCACCAAAATTCCTTCTATCGGATGTACTCTATAGACCGTCAGGGGATTCAGTACTTCCGCGGAATGGTGGAATTTATGAAATTCCCATAAGTAGGAGTTTTTATGCATCATCCAGTGCGCAAAGGATCTGCCGAAATCGTTCAGCAACCAGAATGCTATGGAATAGATTCCGATTCCCAATATGCTCGGAGATTCTCCCAGTTGGAACCAACCGAACAAGAAGATCAGGCTTCGGTTGAATATCGAAGCTACTGCTAAGGCTGAGACCACGAAATATCCGAAGGAAAGAGGGAAAAGAATCGTATTCAAAAAATAATATTTATAATCCACGATCGCGGATGGATGGAACCAGACTTTACCGGAGAAGATGTTCCCTAAGTATTCCCGAGTAGAAAATCCTCTCCGGCGAACGCTTCTCCAGATGACCAGAAAAAGCGTGATTAAGACGGAAGATACAAGGTAAGCCCAATAGATTTTGACCGAAGGTACGAACAGGATTCGGATCGGATTTAAAATCGCGGAGAAAAGATTCGAAAGATGCAAGTCCATGGGGCTTTGCTTTTATTAAAGAAAGCCCCATTTCTAAGGTCAACCGGTTTTAAGCGAGGATCCGTCCGTGATCTATAACTCGTTCGCGTCGACCAGCAGGAAATTCGGAGAAACCTGTCTGAGTTTTTTTAAAGAATAGGAGCCTTTGTCCGACTTTACCTTCATTTTCCAAACGAGACAATCCAGAGAATCCGGAGCATTCCTGATTTCATCGTACAGTCTGGCGGAAAGCGAATTTCTACCGATTCCGGAATAGGTCCTTGCCAACCAAAGTTGAGCCTGTTGTTTTCGGAAGGGAGAAGATTCCAGTCTTACGGTTTCTTCCAAGAGATAGGATCCTTTTTGGAATTCCCCTTTTTCGATGTGCAGGATTCCGCGTAGGAAAAGAAGGGAAGGGTCCGAGTCCGATCCTTTGTCAGCTTCCTCCAGCCGATCCAGCATATCGTCGATTCCTCCTAACTTCGGATCGTCGTTTATCAGCATCGCTTCCTTGTAATATTCTATCGCTTTTTTCTTTTCTTTCGTTTTTGTTTCTTGGCTCTTTCCTTTCTTCCCTACGGATTCGTCTTTGGATTTTTTCGTCAGAGAAGGGAAGGTGTAGCCGGGAGCTGCATCCCAGCGCATGGGAATTTCAAGATACGGACCGCTTCCGGTCGGAGCGAGTCCCACAGAAACGTAAAGTTTCTCCGCTTCAGGGCTCATGACTACGGATTTGACCGAAGTGATTTGTCGTATCGTGGAACCCATGGTCCGGGATTCTCCGCTTGTAGGATCTACGGAATCGTTCAATAAGTTCTGGAGGTCTTTTACAGTAGTTCCTTTCGACTTCTGTTCCGCCAGAAGTTGAGTGGCCCTCTGGAATCTGCTGCGGGTATGGTGGCAAAAGGAAGGAGCTGCCAAGAGTTCTCCATCCTGCAGCTTCGGGCTGAAATAATGGTTCGTATTCACCATGCTTTCCGATTTTCTATCGGAGTAGGTGACTTCCACATTTCCGAAATTGGTTTCGATTACGGCGGCTTTGGAACCTTTTTCGTTGCAGTTGGTGAGGATCGCGCCCCAAGTCGAATTGATTTTGTATCTCTTAGCGAGGGAAACCGCTTCTTCGATACTTCTGGATTCCGAGATCATTTTATGACCGAAATCGACCACTCCTAAACCGCTGAATCCTACCTTTTTGTGGAATCTAGTGTGAAAAGACAAAGTCAAGCCCGCTTCGTTGAATGCGGTGATTCCCGGGACGTCCGCACCTCTGCAAGCGACGTAGCCATAGCGAATTCCCGTATCCGTCGGATTGCAGAAGACGACGATGGGTCGTTTGTCCCAGACTTCCACTCCCGGAAAATCGAAATTTCGCGCGTGATATAAGTTCTTATCTTTGCTTTGATTCCCCCATACAGCAACACTTGTACAAGCCGGCACTAGCTGAGGATTCAACAACGGCTCCAAACGACGGAGTTCCGGCAGCACGCGGAGCATTCCCATGATTCCGACCGCGTTTTGAAATGCGTCCATCGTGAACATTTCCTTTTCTATGCTCGACCGGATCCCTGCGGCTTTGAGAGCGGCCAGAGTTCTCTTGGAATATTCCGGCCAACGGTGGGAATTCATTTTGGCCTCGGCCAATTTCATGCTTAGAGAAACGAATCCTTTGGAAAGTAAGTTTCGATTCTTTCTGGGTAAACTGCCCAACAAAAGGTTTTGCGCCATCACAGGATAAAAATCGAAGATCGGTTCGTATTGCCCGATCTCCCGCATGATCTCTCCGAATTGTCTTCCCATCTCTTCTTGGGTTCCCTTTAGCTGGATCACCGCCAGCGGAATCGTTTTTGCTTCCATAAGGAACGATTTTATCCGGATCCGAAAAAGATTCGACCGGACCGATAGGTCCAACCGTTTCATCCGATCGGATGGGACTTAACCTCCGAAAAATGGATAGAAAATGGGGTTTGCCCGTCGGAGAGTGTCCGTTCAGATTCATGGAACTCCTCCAAAGTTGTCTAAAATCCTTCGTTTATTTCGGATCGGGCCTGTCGTTCCTATATTGTTTCTTGGAATGGACCAAGAAAAGGCGCGCGAATCGGACCCTTATATTCGTGACATTCCTTACCGGAGCGACCCTGCTTCGATATGCTTGGTATTTCGATCGTCTTTATTTCATTTCCCCTTATCTTTTTCTTTTCTTATACACCGGAGTATCTTCCGTAGGTCCCGTTCTCTGGAGTTATGTGAATTCCCGTTTGGTAGAGGAATGGGAGGAGGCGGACCTTTCCTTTTCGGTTCGGAGGCAATGGCCCCATCTGATTCCGGCGGTACTATTCGCATTTTCCGAAATTCTATTTTTTACCCAGGATTCCGAAAGACTTCGCGAATTGATGTCCAGTAGCCAGAAGGAGTTCTCCTTGGATTGGATTCACTTGGCCGCAATCCTAGCCTCCATTCAAGTTTCTTCATACTCAGTCGCTTGCCTATGGATTTATCATAAAGTGAGTCGAAAATATGAGATCTACGAGTTGAAACTGGTATGGGTGGTATTGCTTTTACCTGTGGTCGCCAATTCCTTTATCGGTGCGGCCTTTTTTCTGAAGAACATGTTTTTATTCGAATTAGGCGCCGGCTGCGTGAGCATGATTTTGGTGCTGATGTTCGTATTGAGGGAAAGGAATCCGGACTTTTTCGACGAAATGAGGACGGTGATCCGCAATTCAAAATACCAGAATACCGCATTGCTTCCTCAGGAGATCAAACAAGCGGACGAGAAGCTGCGCCGTATCATGGAAGAGGAATTCGTTTATCGGGACAGCGAACTTCGGCTGGGGGATTTGGCTGCAGGACTGGGCTTGAGCCTTCACCAGACCTCAAGGTATTTGAACGAGATACAGAGAATGACCTTTTACGAACTCATCAATCGATATCGGGTACAGGAAGCCTGTAAACTTCTTCTCTCCCAAGCGGACAAATCGGTATTGGAGGTGGGCTTCGAAGTCGGATTCAATTCCAAATCCGCCTTCAATTCCCAGTTTGTCCGAGCGATGGGGGTGTCACCCGGAATTTACAGAAAAAACAAATCTTCGAGTCCGCCAAAAACATAGTTCATTCTCCTTTTGAGAAATAAGTTTTTCCTTTACCTACGTCTTGGGAAATTCGAATTTACCTCTATGCAAACCGGATCGAAGAAAACGTATCTTACTCTGTTTGCATTGGCTTTGCTTCTAACCGTCTGTAAGCAGGAAGAAACCGATGTCTCTTATCAACCGAACGGGTCCGGCACCTTAGATTTATCTAAGCGTGAGATCTTTCTCGGCTCGAAAACGATCCCTCTGGACGGACAATGGAATTTTTATTGGAACCGCCTAATCCCCGTTGTCGGGGACGGATCGAATCCCTTCTGGAAAGGAGGAGAAAAGGCTCGCGTCCCGGAAGTTTGGAATCACTTATCCTTCCAAGGGAAAAGGTTGGACGGAATCGGTTTCGCATCCTATCGATTGAAACTCTTTCTACCTCCTGACTCCCAGCCATATGCGATTTCCATCCCGGATCTTGGTACATCTTATGAATTCTATGCGAACGGCCTTCTTATTGCGAGCGCCGGAAAAGTAGGCAAGGATCCGGAAACCTCGACCGCCGGTTACAAACCACAGATCGCGGTCCTTTCCGGCAAGAACCTGGACTTGGTTCTGCACATTTCCAATTTTCAAAATCGTTGGGGAGGATTCTGGAGTTCGGTCCGTGTAGGGCACTGGTCCGATGTGTTAAGCGAACGGGAAAGGAGTCTTACCGTGGATATTTGTCTGGCTATGATCGCAGCGATCATGTCGGTCTATAACCTTTTCCTTTATTTTTTTAGAAGGAAAGAACCGGCTCCCTTGCTTTTTTCCCTGCATTGTTTTCTGATTCTCTGCAGGATCCTGACTACCGGAGAGAGATTGGGATACCGAATCCTAGGAGATTCCCTTTGGGAATATTCCAATAAGCTGGAATATTTTTCCGTCTACGCTTCCGCTCCTACGCTGTACGCTTTCTTGAATCGATATTGTCCCACCGAGTTCTGGAGAAGATTCGGTCTATGGTTGACTTCCCCGTATTATATAATATGCGCGTTAGTTCTTTTTTTTCCGAATCGATATTATACTCTGACTCTTTTTCCCGCTTCAATGTATGCACTCTTCGTCACCATGCCGACTTGGGCAATCCTGTTAAGCCAGGGGATTCGACGAAACTTGGAAGGTGCCGCCATCCTCATGCTAGGATATGCGGTGATCACGCTTTGTACGATAGGCGATATTTTAAACAGTATGGGACTTTTTCGGATCCATTATCTGATTCCGTACGGTCAGATTTTTTTGATCGTTTGCTATTCGCTCTTGATCTCCAAGATTTTTTCCGTGTCTTTCCGAAAGTCGACGGAACTCTCCTCCAAAATGAAATCCTTAGTCTCGTATACGAGAGAAATCATGTTATCCTCTTCTTACAGGCATTCCGCTCATTACGTATTAAGCATACTTTCCGAAACGGACAGGAAAGGAAGCAGGGATAAAATACACGTCTATCTGGAAGATTCAAAATCCTCCTCCTGGAGAAAATATTCGACGGATGGCGAGCGAGTATCCGAGGATCTGATGTCCGATCAGGAAATGGAGAAATACTTAGGCTGCGATCCGTCCGCGTTAGAAAAGCCGTTTATCAAAGAAAAAAGATTCATCGTTCCGGTCCGGCATCCGATTTCAGCTCGCCTGCTTTTGGATATTCCCTTGCATAAGGAATCTTTACAGGATTCCAGTTTGGATTGGGTTCAGGGAATCGCAGATGCTTTCGCATTTTCCATCCAGAATATCAATAGACAGGACCGGGACAAATTAGCGATCATCGGAGAATTGTCCGCGGAAATCGTGCACGATATTGGGCATCATATCATGATCTTGCGGCAACACCTGAGAAATCTAGGTGAGTACGAGGAAAAAAGGAAACAGGCTGCGGTCCGGCAAGCAGAAAAGGAAACCGAAGCTCTCTCCAATTTATCTTTGGACATTCTGGACGTATCGAAAAACAGGATTATTCTAGACCTGCAGAACGTTAAAATCGGGGATTATTTCCGCGAGATACGGGACGACCTTCGCCATTTCTTTTTGTCCCTGGAAAAGGAAATGAAATTAACGTGTACGATTCAAGCGCGCGGGAAATTCAAATTAGATCCTTTCCGGATCCGAAGGCTGATCTTCAATTTGGCCAAGAACGCAGCGGAAGCTACGCCCCAAAAGGGGCTTTTCAGCATTCGCGTGGAAAAGGAATCGAACATTCTGTATCTGATCTTCGAGGATAACGGATCCGGCTTTAACTCGGATTTAAAAGAGAGATTGTACGAGCCCATGGGTATCCTGAGTAGCTCCAAACCTCACGGAGCAGGGTTAGGGCTTTCGATCATTGGAAAAATCGTATCGGCTCATGGAGGAGAGATTCTGATCGATTCGGGCAAGGGGAGGGGCTCCAGGTTTACGATTCTATTGCCCGAATCAGGGGTTTAGGCGGCGTCATAAAAAATCCGGGGATTTCAACTGAAAGAGAATCTTGCTCAATTCTACCATATTACTAATTTCTAATTTTTTAAAAATTGAAGTGCGATGGGATTCCACTGTGCGCACGCTCAAATTCAATTCTTCCGCGATTTCACGGTTGAGTTTGCCTTTGGACAGAAATTTCAGAATTTCGGTTTCCCTCTGCGTCAATCTCCGAATGATCTCCGCGGCCTCCCGTAATTGTTCCGTGTCATATCTAAAACTCGTGATCTCTCCGGGAAAAACCTTTCCGCCTTTCAGGATTTGGCGTAAAGAGGATAGAATGGATTCTATCGGCTCGCTTTTTAATATATATCCGTCCGCGCCTGCCGCAATCGCATTCTGAAGATAAGACCAATCTCGATGCATGGTCAGAAAAACCACTTTCAGATCCGGGAATTTCCGTTTTACCGAGTCTATTTCCTGGATACCGTTTTCATTTTCGAGGGACACGTCGCAAATCAATAAGTCCGCCCTGGAAAATCCCATTAATCGGATTCCATCCTTTATGGAGGAGGCGGTTCCGCAAACTTCGTATCCGTCCAAAGATTCGATCTCCGACTGTAAGCCGGAGCGTATGAGAGGATGATCGTCAATAATGAAGATTTTCTTCGAAACCTTGAGGCTCATTGGTTTTTCTTTTAACAAATCGGAATTTTAGGATCAATCCGGAAATGCACGATCCTGGTCGCTTCCGGAAATTTCCGTACTCTCTTAATTGGCTTGAAAAATCGATTCGCCTTCGTTCTGAGATCCGTATCCGGGCGTAGTGCAAGTGGTTTGCGCGTAGGACCCAATGAATCCGAAACCGCTGATATTATAATAATTCCGAGTATTGATCCCTCCCGTAGTCGGGTAGGTGCATCTTCCGGTTCTATTCGGAAGGTTTGAAGCATTCACAGTGGTGCAACTGTCGGGCACGTCTGCGGCGGAACCGCTCCCCATAAAATCGTAGCAAAGACTTTGGGAATTGATTTCGTTGAATGTGGAAGCCGGAACGATGGACCCGTTCGCTATGTTCGTACTGAAGCTCGTTCCCAAACCCCCGGCATATTTCACCTGAAAGATATAGTTGCCGGTGCTGCTTAGGGTCACTTTCTTAAACTGAGCCGCGCTCGTATTGGATTCCACGATCGTTGTCGGTCCGGACGTCGGAGAAGTAAAATAATAGAAATTTAAACTAGTAGCAGAATAACCGAATGTGTTGAACAAATGGTCTCCCGTCACGGAAGTATTAAAGGAGAAAAAACTGCTAGGATCCTGGGGAGAAATCGGGCGGATGAGTCCGTTCGGTTGTCCGATCGTAATCGCAACAAGAGGTCGATAACGGGCCGTTTTGGAAATGAATACGGCTCCTTTTTGGGTCACTACGATAGGCACTGTGGTATTTTCGGAAATTCCTGAAATGGTAGGCATGACAAATTGGAGCCCGGTGGACCCGACCAAAGTGATTCCGGTCGCCTGTACCGAGCCTATGGTTACGGTATAATCGGATGCAATCCCGGAGAAAGTATAACCGGTGATCGTATTTTGGGAACCCGGAAAGCCCAAATCGAAAACGAAATCCGCTATTTGGGAATTCAAAAGCAGAAACGCCAATAAGGTTTGGTTATCGTTCCCTCCGTTCCCGTGACGGCATTTCATGGCTCCAGTCATGGTGATCGCGAGCAAACCTAAAATCGCTTTCCAGTATTTCCAATTTATCGACATCTGTGTCCGACCTGTTGTCCGTTAATAATAAAGATTATGTTCTTTTTTGAACGGCTTCGCTATCCGTACGAGTACGGATCTTCGGTCGAAAACCATCGGAATTTACGAAGAAAATTCTGATGGAAATGAGAAAAAAATCCTACGAATGTCGAAATTTCACGGGGTGGAACGACGGTAAGGAGAACAAAAAAATTCGTTCTAAAACCGCAAGATAGGGAGTATGAAAATGAAGTACCAACTTCTAATTTATATAGATGAAAAGCTCGAGGCATCCAGATCCAAACAGGAGCTGGAGCAAAGGTCTGAGGATTACACCACCTATACTCAGGAACTTTTAAAGTCCGGAAAAATGGTCGGAGGAGACAGGCTCCATCCTACCTCGTCCGCCGCAACGGTGAAACTTCGGGAAGGAAAAAGAATCACAACCCACGGACCTTTTGCCGAGACAAAGGAACAACTCGGAGGTTACTATTTAGTGGACTGTTCGAATTTGGACGAGGCTTTGGACTGGGCCGCAAAATGCCCCGGAGCCAAGCATGGAACCATGGAAGTTCGACCAGTCTATGACCTGGGACCGAAACCGAATTGATTTCGAATTTCGCACAAGAACGAGAAAAGAAGGAGTCGAACGATGGAGAATTCGGAAAAGACGATTTCCCAAACCATCGAACGGATCCATAAAAGCGAATACGGCCAAATCCTAGCTTCCCTCGTAAACACGTTCGGAGACTGGGATTTGGCCGAGGAAGCTCTTCAGGAATCCTTCTTGGCGGCAGTCCAACAATGGGAACAGCAGGGTGTTCCGAAGCGACCGGGAGCCTGGCTCCTCGTAGTTGCCCGAAGAAAAGCCTTGGATAGAATCCGTAAAAACAAGCCAGTCACCGTAGATCCGGGAAATTTGGAGAATCGATCCTTTTCTTCCGAAAGAGAAATCCAGTACGAGGAGGAAGAAATTGCGGACGAAAGACTAAAGCTGATTTTTACCTGCTGTCACCCCGCTTTACCCATGGAACATCGGATCGCTCTCACTTTGCGCGCATTAGGCGGATTAACCACGCAGGAAATCGCTTCCGCTTTTCTGGTTCCTGTTCCGACCTTGGCGCAAAGACTCGTCCGAGCAAAGAAAAAAATCAAGGAATCAGGAATTCCTTTTTATATTCCGCCTATCCACTTACTACCGGAACGAATCGAATCCGTTTTGGCGGTAATCTATCTGATTTTTACGGAAGGATACGCGTCCACAAGCGGCGACGTGCTGATCCGCAAGGAATTGTGCGACGAGGCGATCCGACTTTGCAGAATGCTGGAAATTCTGATTCGAAAGAATCTGCTTTCTCCAGATATTCCGGATGAGGAGTTGAGCGAGGTTTGGGGACTTCTCTCCTTGATGTTGTTAAACCACTCCAGAAGAAATTCACGGATCGATTCTTCCGGAAGGATCGTATTGTTAGACGAACAGGATCGGACATTATGGAATCGGGAGGAGATCCAGGAAGGCTTGGCCTTATTGCAAAAAGCGCTTTCCTTAGGTAGTGTCGGTCCCTACCTGGTGCAGGCAGCGATCGGTGCGGAACATGCGATTTCCTCGCATTCCTCCCGGACGGATTGGAAGAAAATTGCCGAATGGTATGAGTTGCTTCTAAAAATGGAGGACACCCCCGTAATACGGCTCAATCACGCGGTGGCGGTCTCTATTGCGGAAGGCCCGGAAAGAGGCCTCCTTTTGTTGAGCGCTCTCGGAAAGGATCTCTCTTCTTACGCACCGTACTATCTGGCCGTAGCCGACGTTCAGAAAAGATTAGGTTCGTCAGAATCGGCAAAGGAATCCTACGCGCAGGCGTTGGCTTTTACAAACAACGAAGTGGAAAAGGAATTCATCCGATCCAAATTCGACGAAACCAGATAAAAAGGTCTTATTTTTTGACGAAGGTCAGGAAATGCTCCACTTCCTTTTTGGATCCAACGATAAAAGTCGTCCTTTCATGCAGTTCGGAAGGTTGTAAATCGAGGATTCTCTTCCCTTCCACTGTTACGGCCATACCGCCCGCTTGTTCCGCGATCAAAGCCATGGGTGCGACCTCGTACAAAAGTCTCAATTTTCCTTTGGGGTATTTGGAAGACTTCGTATCATTGGGATATAGGAAAATTCCGCCCTTCAATAAATTCCGATGGAAATCCGCGACGAGAGAACCGATATAACGAGCCGATTGGGGCTTTCTTCCGCCCTCAATGGACTTGATGTCTCTGATGTAATTTTTCACTTCGTCGGACCAGTAATTATAATTTCCCTCGTTGATGGAATAGATGCCTCCCGATTCCGGCATTTTCATTTCCGGATGAGAAAGAATGAATTCTCCGCAGGAAGGATCCAAGGTAAAGCCGGAGACTCCTTTTCCGACTCCGACCGAGAGAACCAACATGGTGGAAGAACCGTAGACGATATAACCTGCGGCTCTTTGTTTGGCTCCCTTTTGGAGAAGGTCTTCCTTCGTGCCCGGGGTTCCTTGGGGAGAACTCCTGAGGTGGACCGAAAAAATCGTTCCTATTGAAACGTTTGCGTCTATATTGGAGGATCCGTCCAGAGGATCGATCGCGATCGTATATTTTCCGATCTTATAGCCGGCAGGAACGGGGACAATGTCCTCCTGTTCTTCGCTACCCATCACGCATAAATGTCCGCAGCGGGTCAACGTATGCGTGAAAATCCGATCCGCATATTCGTCCAGTTTCATGACCGTCTCTCCCTGGACGTTCGTCTGATCGGTGGAACCGAGAATATTGTCCAGAAGTCCGGCCTTTCTTACTTCTCGGGAAACGATTTTGGCTGCGTAGACCAAATGGCTCATCAATGCCGTAAAATCCCCCGTTGCCTGAGGAAGTTTTAATTGCTCCTCGATCAAATACTGAGATAAGCTCATTAATTGGGTGGGGTGGGCGCTGGTCACTGGATTTTCCTCATCGATTCAAAGATCTATAACCCGGTTATGAAATCGCGACCCGCCAGGAAGACAAGTCGGAAAAAAGCTGAAAATCCTGCCCGACCCGTCGATATTTACATTAGCCGTGGATTTTCCTCCTACGAATAAGAATCAAATTCCGGACGTATTCGAAGAGTTTACGAACCAGTTCCTGAGGGATGTTAAGAATTCCTTGAGTACGCAGATGGTGCTTACTCATTTCTATTTTCAGGATCTTTCCCAGTATTTCCGTCTGTTGGGAGAGCAAAAATCCGGGGAAATCATAGAAGAGCTAAAATCCGTAATCCAAGCCCACTTGCGTCCTTATGATAAATTGTACGTGCTGAATCCGAGATCTGTTCTTACTTTTTGCCCGGATTGCAAGTTGGAAATCGTAAAAAGCAGATTCGACGAAGTGATTTTTCAAGTGAATCACCTGATCATCGATTACGAGATTCGGTTCTTAGAGATTACCGAACCGGTGGATTCTTTTCGTCCTGTGTACGAAAAGTTGCTACAACCGCTGGTCGGGCATTAAAACCGTTTTTCCGAAAAATTCTCTTTTTGCACCGAAAAATCTGTCTCTTGCGATCCGTGCATTGTACCGTAAATCAAAAGGTGAGGCTACAAACGGATGGAAGAGACGGCAAAGAAATTTAGATCCACATTGGAACGTTATATCAATTACCGTGGAATCGACATCATCCTCACCCTAAAAGATGGTACGGTGATCGAATTGGATAAAAACCGTAGGATCGACGGAGAATTCGTCATCAAAAACGGCCAGTTCGGAATTGAAGCGACGATCGAACTACGCGAAATCCAGAAAGCGGAGTTTTATGCCGCTTAAAGCAGCGATTGCTCGGATTTCCTCCCCCAGAGGAAACTTGCGATTTCTGTCAGGACCGGCAGAAAAGGGATTCGATTTGACCAAGGATGGCAAAATCCCCCGTTTTTGTTCAAGAAAAGTAGTTTATTTCCATTGACAAGAAAACATCCTATAAGAAAGTAGTAAATCAGGGGCTTCTCGCCCTAATTTCCGGACCCAAAGTTGATCTCTGGGATCGGGTTTTCCTGCCGTACGGCCGAAATCCGCATTTCCGGTATTAAAAATCCGAACAGGAGGAGTTCCACCGAATGGTAGGAATCATCGTAAAGGAAGGAGAATCCATCGAATCCGCACTCAAGCGATTCAAAAGAGATTGCGCGAACGCAGGAATCATGAGCGAAATCAAACGTCGTGAATTCTACGAAAAACCGAGCATCAAAAAAAAGAAAGCACTCGAGTCCGCGAAACGCAAATTAGAAAAGAAAAAACGCCTTTTTTCTCGCAAGGACCGCGGTTAATCCGCGTTCCGGCGTTTCGAACCTAAAAAGGGGAGAGGGATGTCCCTACAAGCTAAGATCAATGAAGACCTGAAAGAGGCGATTAAGACAAAACAAGAGCCTCTATTGTCCACGTTACGGCTGTTAAAAGCGGATATCCAGTATGAGCTCACGAAGACGGGGGCTCAGCAGCTCATCGATGAGCAAATTATTGCTTTGATCAAGCGCGGTTATGTAAAGAGGAACGATGCGATTCAGATGTATGAAAAAGCGAATCGCACCGATTTGGCGGATAAAGAGAAGGCGGAAGCGGAAGTCTTAAAGTCTTATCTTCCTCCGGAAGTTGGCGAAGAGCAGATTTTAGCCGCTCTGGAAAAAATTATCGCGGAAGTAAAACCTACCGGGCCGAAGGATATCGGCAAGGTCATGGGGAGAGTCATGGCCGAATTTAAAGGGTTGAACATAGACGGGTCCAAGGTATCTGCGATTGTAAAATCCAAACTTTCCTAAGCGGGACAGTCCATTGCAATTCCAAAGGGAGTTTATCGACCGAGTACGCAGGGAAGTTCCCATTGAAAGCTATATCAGTAGGTTTGTACCCCTACAAAAAAGGGGAAAAAACATGGTGGGACTTTGTCCGTTTCACCAGGAAAAATCCCCGTCTTTTAACGTATCTCTAGATAAACAATTCTACCATTGCTTCGGATGTAAGGCTTCCGGAGATATTTTCCAGTTCGTGATGAGTTATGAACGGGTGGATTTTCAGAGGGCAAAGGAAATTCTTTCCGAATATTCCGGAATCGCCATCCAGGAAAAAGGACGAGAAGAGCAGGAAAGAACCGAGCTTTTGTATAAGGTAAATCGAAAAGCGCTGCAATTTTACTTGGACATGATGCGTTCTCCGCAAGGAATTCCCGCCCGCGAATATCTCGGTTCCCGCGGATTAGGAGAGGAACTCCAGAAAAGCTTTCAGCTCGGCTTTGCACCAGCCGGTTTCCAGAATTTGATTCCGAAAGTCTTTTCCAGCAAGGAAGAAATCAAGGCCGCGATCGAAGTAGGATTGGTTCGGGAGTCCGAGAAAGGCAGGGAACCTTACGATTTTTTCCGCGAACGGATTATGTTTCCTGTGTTGGACTTGTCCGGAAGGGTGATCGCTTTTTCCGGTCGAATCCTTGGTCCGGGAAAGGAAGCGAAATATGTGAACAGCCCGGCTTCCTCCATTTTCGATAAGGGACGGACGTTTTACCATCTGTACCAGGCAAAAGAAAGCATCCAGAAATCCAGAACTGCAGTGCTGGTGGAAGGCTATTTAGACGTGATCGGGTTGGTTTCCAAGGGGATCGAGAACGTGGTCGCCAGCATGGGAACTGCGGTGACGGAAAACCATATCAGAAATATGAAAAAATTCGCGGATCGTTTCCTTCTGCTTTTGGACGGGGACTCGGCCGGAAGAAAGGGGGCACTTCATGGAGCCGAACTCTGTCTAAAGGAAGGTTTGGAATGCTCCGTCGTTATGCTTCCCGAAGGCAAGGATCCTTTCGATCTTTCCAAAACATTCGGGCGCCAGGAATTACAGAAATTATTGGAATCTGCCGTTCCGGCTTCTTCCTTCGTGGTGGATGAATTGCTGGAAAAAACGGATTCTCGGGCTCTTCCGGAAAAAAAACGAAAGGCCCTGGATAACCTATACCAATTTTTACGCGGTTTCAATCGTGATTCCGATCGGGAATTTTTCCTAGGTTTGGGCGCGAGAAAGTTGGGCATCAGTATGGATGCGGTTTTGCGAGATTATAAAGGGGGCGGAGCCAAGTTCGCACCTGCCGGGTCCGATAATAAAGTGAAGCCCGGAGTGAAGAAAAGCGGTCCAACCGCTGCGGAAACCTGTGAGAGAAAATTGGTCGCGCTACTCGTCAGAATGAATTCGCTTTTCTCCTTTTCCGAAGAGATTTCCTCCATGGAATTTTTGGATCCCAAAAGCGCCTTCCTTTGGGATTTTTTATACACGAGATACGTAAGCGAAGAGGAAATTTCCCCCGCGTCCGTCCTGTCTTCCGAGATTCCGGGAGAATTCAAGGAAGCGATCGCGCCGTTTCTGTTGGAAGATTCCGAAATGAGTCGAGAGGACGCAGCAAAGGTTTTCGGCTTATTGACGAAGCAACAAAAGGTATTCGTGAACGACGAAAGAATGAAGGAACTCGATCGGGACTCCACTCTGGACCAGATGGAGAAACTTACGAGATTGGCATATTACAAGACCGAGAAAGAAAAACTTTTAGCGCACATTCGCGACGCAGGCTCGGCGCTATGATAGAGGAAATCCCATGATGGAAAATTTACAAAGCATGCCCGAAGTTCAGAAGATCATCGCGATAGGAAAGGCGAACAGCGAAATTTCCTACGACGAGATCAACGAGATACTTCCGGACAAGATCCTAAACTCCGAAAAGATAGACGACGTCTTCACTCTTCTTCACGAGATGGGAATCGAAATCGTGGAGGAATATACCAGGAAAACTTTGGAACCTTCTTCCTCCACGGTTCTTAAAGACGATCCCGGTCTTGTGCCCGCTAAACCGGCGAGAAAGAAAAAAGAATCCGCCTCGGCTGCGGGCGGTTCGGAAGATCCGATCCGACTCTATCTGAAAGAGATCGGAAAGGTAAATCTTATCTCCGGGGAAACGGAGGTCTTTCTCGCCAAGAAGATAGAGAAGGGCGAAAAGATCATCGAAGAAACCATCCTCGGTTCCTCGATTTTACGCGCCAACTTCATCAAACTTCTTCCTAAGATCCGCAGTAAGAAGACGAAGGTCTACGACTTAGTTCGCGTGGATAAGATGTACGCGATGAACGCGGAAGAAGCGAAGAAGCTAGAAGAGCTTTTTTTCAAAAACATTTCCGTCATCCAAGAGCAGGAAAAAGTACTGCAAGAGGCCCAATCCCGGATCCGCAAATATTCCGAAAATTCCAAGAAATATAAGGAATTTAAGGAGAAGATCGATGTTTCGAAAGGGATCATCGATACGGCGATCCGAGAACTGGGAGTGTCCCAAAAGGAAATCCAGAAAATCTCGCAAAAGATCAAATCGATGGTCTTTCGCATCAAGGAAATCGATCGTCATTTCCTGAAAATCAAGGCTCAGTACGGCTACGACGTCCGCGATATCAAGGCCTTCAACCGTTTCATCGAGAAAAACGAGAAGTTGGACGATATCGAAAAGATGATGGGCGTCTCCATAGACGAAGTCCGCGAAGTCATCAAAGACATTCGAAACAACGAAAGAAAACTGCGCCGCATGGAGCAGGAAGCCGGTTCCTCCGTCCAAGAGATCAAGGACTGGGGAGAAAAAATCATCAAAGGGGAAAGGGAGATCGCGCAGGCCAAAAAGGAATTGGTCAAGGCGAATTTAAGATTGGTCGTTTCCATCGCAAAACGTTATGCGAACAGGGGAATGCATTTCTTCGATCTCATCCAGGAAGGAAACATCGGTCTGATCAAGGCGGTGGACAAATTCGAATATAAGAAGGGATATAAATTTTCCACATACGCCACCTGGTGGATCCGCCAAGCGATCACTAGAGCGATTTCCGATCAGGCGAGAACGATCCGGGTCCCTGTGCATATGATCGAGCAGGTCAATAAGGTGATCCGCGAAACGAGATTGTTCGTACAGGAATTCGGAAGAGATCCTTCCAACGAGGAGATTGCGGAAAGACTCGGTTGGCCCGTACAAAAAGTGAAGGCCGTTAAAAACGTCGCCAGGGAGCCGATTTCTTTGGAAATTCCCGTAGGTTCGGAAGAGGATTCAGAATTAGGCGACTTCATCGAAGACAAGGATGTGGAATCTCCCGTGAATTCCGCGGCGTCGAGTATTCTTGCGGAGCAGATCAGACAAGTTCTTCATACCTTGCCTGCGAGGGAACAGAAAGTCATCCGGATGAGGTTCGGTTTGGATGACGGTTATCCACAAACGTTAGAGGAAGTCGGATACCAGTTCAAAGTGACCCGGGAGAGGATCCGTCAGATAGAGGCAAAAGCGCTGCGAAGACTCCGCCACCCGTCCCGTTCCAAGAAACTTCGGGATTATATCGACTAAGAGCCTTTCGAACCTGCAAAGGACCGGACGGGAAACCGTCCGGAATTCTTTTTCCCTCCGGAAAAGTGCGGTTATTTTTTTCCCTTTTCCCAGACACTTCCCGACAAATTGCGTATCAGTAAGAACGCGGATTCTTCCTGTTTTTTACGCTCCGATTCTTTCCAGCCTAGATGTTTAGAAAGGATTTGGGCGACGGGCGAGACCAATTTTTCCGATAATTTCAAATCTAAAAATTGGACTCGGAACCTGCGTGCGATCACGTCCGTCACGGTCAGAGCGAATTCCTCAACTGCAAACCACTCCACTTCCTCTTTATAATAGCCGGATCCTGGAAGTAAAAGGGAAGGTTTCTTTCCTAAAACGGTAAAGACTTCCCCACCATAGGCATCTTGGAGACGTTTTGCAGTCTCGGGAGAAGTTTTGTACATCTTTTGGATTTCCGAATGAAGTTCTTCCGAATAGCCTTTTTTTCCGGGAAACTCGTAGTGGTAGGTATTGCAGCCGGAATTCGGCGCAAGATTTCCCTCTTGAACGACGCGATCGATCAGGTCCTCGGACATTTTCCGGTAGGTCGACCATTTTCCTCCTCCCATCGTAACCAGGCCGGAAGGAGAGACCAAGATCACCTCCTCCCTGGAGATACTTTTCGTATCCTGGTTTCCTTCCGGCGAGATGAGAGGTCGGATCCCTGCATATACCGAAAGAATATCTTTTCGTTCCAATTTTTTTTCAAGATAGTCGGAACCCGTCTGCAGAAGAAATTCCACTTCCGATTCCAGGGGCAGAGGATCTTCCGAAATCTCATGGACGGGAGTGTCCGTCGTACCCAGCACCACATGGTTTTCCCAAGGAATCATAAAGACCACGCGACCGTCTTTCGTTTTGGGAATGATCAGAGCCGTATTGCATGGAATGGTTTCTTTTTTGAATACTAGATGAATTCCTTGGCTCGGGGAAAGCACGCGATAGGTCCTAGGATCGTCCTTCAAGCGGATGTCGTCCACCCAAGGCCCGGTGGCATTGATCACCACCTTCGATTTGACTTCGATCGTTTGACCCGAAAGCAGGTCCTTGATTTTTGCTCCTGCGATTTTTCCGTTCTTTTTTTGAAAAGATACGAGTTCCGTTCGGTTGAGTACTACGGCTCCTTCCTTTCGAGCGGACCTAGCCAATAGTACGTTCAGCCTGGAATCGTTAAATTGGGAATCGTAATATACGATTCCTCCGGCCAGATGCTCCCTCTTTAAGGCGGGAAAATCCTTGAGGACTTCCTCTTTGGAAGCCCTTTTGTGAGCGGGGAGTCTTCCTTTCCAAGCCAGAATGTCGTACATGGTCATTCCTATGCTATAGTACGTTTTTTCGTAAAATTTATAGGTAGGAAGAACGAAGGGGAGAGGTTTTACCAAATGGGGAGCGTTTTCCAGGAGTCTTTGTCTCTCCGTCAGGGCCTCGTGGATGAGTTTAAAATGAAATTGGGCAAGGTATCTGACTCCGCCATGAATGAGCTTCGTGGAGCGAGAAGAAGTGCCCGAGGCAAAATCCGATTTTTCAATCAATGCAGTTTTCAAGCCTCGCAAACTTGCGTCGAGCGCCGCCCCCGCGCCGGTAGCTCCTCCGCCAAGGATCAAAACGTCGAATTCCGTTTCCGAGAGGTTCTTAAATCCGGCTTTGCGATCTTGTTTTTGCATTCTTAGTTTCTTCCTGCTTTACAGACTGGTTTCCGCCTGCGAATTTGCAAATAGATTTCCTAAATCGGAACGACTTAAAGGACTCCATGGACCCAAAGAAACAGATAGAGATCATCAAACGCGGTTGCGTAGACGTTATCAGCGAAGAGGAACTTCTGTCGAAACTCAACCGTAAGAAAACTCTGAAAATTAAGGCGGGTTTCGACCCTACCGCCCCGGACCTGCACCTCGGGCATTTCGTTTTACTCAGAAAGATGAGACACTTCCAAGAGTTAGGTCATGACGTTCAATTTTTATTGGGTGACTTCACGGCCATGATCGGAGATCCGACCGGAAAATCCGAAACTAGAAAGCGCCTTTCCAAAGAGGAGGTTCTGGAAAATTCCAAGACGTACCAAAACCAAGTCTTTCAGGTACTGGATCGGGAAAAGACCAGGATTGTGTACAATTCGGAATGGTGTTCCAGAATGAATTTCGAGAACGTACTTGTGCTTTCCTCTAAATACAGCGTTGCTCGACTTTTGGAGAGGGACGATTTCAGTAAACGTTATAAATCCGGGCAACCGATATCATTGATCGAATTCCTGTACCCTCTGGTCCAAGGTTACGATTCGGTGGAAATGGAAGCGGATGTGGAATTAGGCGGTACGGACCAAAAATTCAATCTGCTCGTGGGTCGCGATTTACAGAGAGAATACGGAAAAGAACCCCAGTGCGTTTTGACCGTTCCTCTTTTGGTAGGATTGGACGGAGTCAGGAAGATGTCGAAGTCGCTCGGCAACTACGTAGGGATCACGGAAGAACCCATCGAAATGTTCGGCAAATTGATGTCCATGGCAGACGATTTGATGTGGAACTATTTCGAACTATTGACCGACCTAGCCATGGACAAGGTCGAAGAGCGAAAAAAAGGGATGGAATCCGGAAATCTTCATCCTAAGGAAGTGAAGACGGAGTTAGCCAAACTGATTATGGACCAATTTTCTCCGGAGGAAAAAAATCGGGAAGCGATCGAAGAGTGGAACAAGGTTCACAATCCTAAATCCAGGGCGGTCCCCGAAGAAGTTCCGGTCGCCAAATTAGGAGAGGAGTTTTTTTCGGAATCTCAAAATCCCCAATTGGTCTGGGTTTTGGCCAAGTTGAATTTTCTTCCTTCGGTTTCGGAAGGAAGAAGGATCATCAAGGCTGGAGGAATTTATGTCGATGAGGAAAAGGTCGGAGACGAAAAATTTACCATTTCTAGGGGCGGAGAGTACTTGATTCGCCAGGGTAAAAAGGGAAAATTCCTCCGTTTGGTCACCTGAGATCCGACGTTCAAGATATGCTCAGCGAAGAAGAATCCTCCGTACTTTCTAAAACCATTAAGGAAATCCAGGATACCGGAATCGAATCCGAGGAATTGGAGAGAAAGTTTCGTATGATTCGCTTGGTTTCCTCCGGAATCTTCTTTTTCATTCTGATTTTGACTACCGTATTCGCCTTAGCGAGACGTTTGGATTCCCTGCAAAATACGGTGGAAACCCAGAATAAAGTCATTTCCGTACTTTCCGAGGACATCACAAGCCTTAGATTGGAGGAGCAGCAGCGGGAGGAAGAAGTGCTCCGTTTTAAATCCTCTTTATTGGACGACGTGCCGGAAGGAGACCTTCAGGAAGAGGTGGATAAGAATTTCTCTTTGCTGGAACATTCCTTAAGCGCGAGGGGCACCGGAAAGAATATCACGAGAGGAAATCCGAATTTCAAAGAAATCGCACTTACTTTCGATTTGGGCACCGGAGAGGATTTACAGATTCTTTACGAATTCATGAATCGATTTCCCATCAAAGTCACTTTGTTCGTTTCCAACGAAAACCCCGCAAAAAAAGGGGGGTCCCTATTTTCGAGCACGAACATCACGTATTTGCGAAAGTTGTCTGGAATGAAAGAAAGAATCGTGTTCGGAAATCACACTTGGAGCCATTATAATTTACCTAGAAGCCTAAAAGAACCTTCCCTGAGAAAGCGGGCCTTGTTGAGTTACGTGGACGACGAGATTCCAGATATGGACGATCTGTTGGTGGAAATGAAATCCGTTGAGGAAAGATTTAAGACTCTAACGGGAAAAGAATTAACCAAATATTATAGACTTCCTTATGGGGCCATCGATCCGATTTTATTGGACGTATACGCAGAACACGGATACGTGAATCATATTTTTTGGAGCAATAACAACGTCGGTTCTCTGGATGTCCCCGACTTCGTTTATAAAAAATACATCACGAGAAGAGACTCCAGCGGAAAAATCAAACTGATCCCGAATCCACATTACAAAACAAAGCAGGAAATGTTGGATTTTCTCTATCGCTGGGAAAAGTCCGACAAGAACGGGATGAACGGCGCCATCATTCTCATGCATCTAGGCTCGCCTAGACAAACGGAAAAGTTGATCTATATTCTACCCGATTTCATCCAAGCCATGATGGATAAAGGATACAAATTCGTCACGGTTCCGGAAGTGTTGAACGACAAACAAGATTGAGATCGGACTTCGACTGGTTCTTTAGTCTAGAACGGGACCGGAAAGTTCCAGCGAGTCGTTGAATCCAAACATCTTCGTGTCCTTCAACCTGTCCACGTACAGCACCCCTTTCAAATGGTCGCATTCATGTTGAAAAACGACAGCCTCATATCCTTCCAACACTTCTTCGTGACGGTTTCCTTTTTCGTCCATCCAAGTAACGCGGATCTTGTTCGGTCTTTCCACGAAACCGCGCATGCCGGGAACGGACAGGCATCCTTCCCAATTTCCGTCCACGGATTCCGTCAAAGGAGTGATCTCCGGATTGAGTATGACCCTTTCTTTGACTCGGGAACTTTCGGGATAATCCTCCTTGGGATCCGTTCCGACGACGACCATTTGTTTCAGAATTCCGATCTGAGGCGCCGCTAAACCGACTCCTTCGGCATGTCTCATCGTATCGAACATGTCCCGGATTAACTTCTTGAATTCTTTCGTCTGCAATTCGTCGGTGTGAACTGGTTTGCAACCCTTGCGGAGAAGCGGGTCGCCGATTTTGAGAATTTTACGTATGGACATATCTATTAAAATCTTGTCCTAGACTTAGACCGTTTTTGAACAGTATTATTCCGAAAGGAGTCTAGGATTTTCCCGAGTTCCTTCCTGTCGGGGACGGAAAATCTAGGATTCCGGGACTCCCATCGGTAAATTCTAGGATTTGCGGCCAGTTTAGAAAGGAACTCCGACTGGTCGGAAAGAGGAAGAACAGTTCTAGGCAATACCATTCCCAAGGGGGGAAGTACGGGGGCCGAATAAAAATCGGAGGAATCGAATTCGGAGAGGATTCGATCCAAGGCGAAAGGTTGGAGAAAAAATCCCGGTAACAAATGCAAGTTCTTTAACAGCCAATCCGTCTTTTCTAAAAAAGGAATCCGAAAACCCGAAATCGGAGGAGGATTCGGAAAGACTAGGAATAAAAATTGTATTTTTTCCGGGAGTTTTTGAGCGATTTCCCAAGCGAATCTTACGGAAAAACCCTCCGCTACGATTCCGATCTTTTTTTTCCTAGAGGAAATCGAATCCAGCAATTGGGCAAAGGTATCCTTCCCCAGATTTTTAGGCGGAGTCGCTAGAGTAAAGTACGTACCCTTTCTCGGAATCGGCTCTTCCGACTCGTTGGAAAGATGCCATAGGTCCCGAATCCAGAGGATTTCTTCCCCATTGGGAGAACCCGTATCCGTAAAAGTCCAATGGTTATCGTTCATAAGTCCCAAAAGATATTGACAGTGGCCGTGAAAAGTAAGTAGTTATAGGGAAGAAAACGGGAGGGTGTTGGAGACGAGGGGAATCGAACCCCCGACCTTTTGAATGCCATTCAAACGCTCTCCCAACTGAGCTACGTCCCCTCGGGCCCAAAGATTCCACGGGAAGGCGTGCTGTCAATAGATAATTGTTAGGAGCACATGGATGAGCGAATCCATAGAGGAATTAAAGAAAAAAATAAAGATTCAGAACGACATTATCAAGGGCTATGAAAAAGTCCTAAGGCTCAACGAACAGGAATTAGAGAATGCGGACGAAATCATCCGGATGTACGAGACGATCATCCAGTACTCCGGCCAAGAATTAAAGAATGTGAAAGAAGCTTTCGACGCTACTTCCATAGTCACGAATCTTTCCAGAGACGAACTTATTACCGCAATGAACAGAATTAAGGAATTGGAACTCACCAATAAAAAACTGCGGGAAGAATCTCTCAAGTTCCAATCTTAAGCGTTTCACACTTGTCCCAAGTCAAAAAACAGGAGACTCTACTTCGAAGCCGTCCGGACGGCTCCCTCGTCTTAGAGGAAGGAGAGGGAGTCTCCGCTATCTTCGAAAGTTTTTTGCGGGAATCGATCGGACTTACGCACGCCGAGAGTGGAGCCGTATTCTCACGGTTTCATTCCGGCGGACTCCGACTGGTGTCAGGATCTTCGGACAAGGATTTGGTGGAAGCAGCGGATTGGGTGTTTTCCCACGATGGAAAAGATCTGTTGCTCGATAGAGGAAAATCTCCTCCTTGGGCAAAGAGTTCTTCTCCGGCTCCTCTTATCGTCTGCAAATTGAAACTAAACGGGCTCGGGGATCCCGCTCAGAAAGAATCCGCTTATGCGGTTTTAGTACTGAGAGGGAAGCGAACCCTAGATAAGTTCGCTAAGACCGACTTCGAACTTTTACGAACCACCTGTAGAACCATCGGAAGACTTCTGCGCGAATCCTACGTTTCGGGGGATTCTTCTTTAGTCACTCTCTCCTTATTGGCAACGACTCAGTTGGTTCTTGAGGCGGCTCAGGCCAAAAGACAGTCCGAACGTTTCGATTTTTTATTAACCGAAGTGATCCGCGTATCCGGCCTGATCAATTCCTCCTTGGATCTGTCTCAGCTTTTGGAAGCGATCATGCTTTCCTCTAAAACGGTATTTCGAACCGAAGCTTGTAGCGTACTTCTCCTAGATGAAACCAAGGAACACCTTTACTTTCATACGGTCTTGGGTGAAAAAAGCGAAGCCGTCACGAAGATGAAAGTACCAGTCGCAAAGGGCGTGGCAGGCTTAGTCGTCCGAGAAAGCAAACCGATGATCATCAACGACGCGCAGAACGACGATCGAGTCTATAAGGAAGTGGATCGGGTTTCCCAATTTACGACTCGGAATATCATGGCTGCTCCGCTGGTCGCGAACGACGAAGTGATCGGAGTTATAGAAGCGATCAACACCGTGGACAGGGAGGCGTTTACGAACGAGGACCTGGAACTTTTCCTAAGTTTTTCCGGAACCTCGGCTCTTGCCATACAAAAGACCGGACTGCTGCAGAACTTGGAACTCGCAAACAGGGACTTGAGAAAAAAAGTCTCCGAGCTCGAATCTCTTTTCGAACTTTCGCATGCGGTGACTCAATCTAGAAATCGATTAGGTCTTGTTCGGAAGACGATCCGCATGGTACACCACGAACTGGACGCCACTATTTCGGGAATCTTCCTGTACAGCCTTAGCAGAGAGGGAAGCATCAGTTGCGCCTTTTTTGACGGAGTACACGAAAGGATCGATCGGATTCCCGAAGCCGAGATCGAGACTTCGCAGATTTTCGCGAGCATTCGAGAAGGGCTACCCATATTGAAGCGGGATATTCTAAACCAACCCTTTCCTCACTCTCTGGATAGAACCTATCTGAAAGGTTCCTATATTATCGTTCCGTTATTTCTTTCTAGCGGGGAACCGTACGGCGCCGTCACTGTGGCGGATCGTAAGGACAAACTGTCCTATAGGGATTCCGATTTTCGCCTTTTGCAAACCATGGCCTCCCAAGTCACGAAGGGATTCGAAGCGTTTCGATTGCGGAACGAGATGCTAGCCAAAAAAGCGATCCAGCAGGAAATCGATATCACCCGAAAAATCCAGCAGAATATTCTTCCTTCCGAAAAAGTCTTTCTATCCAATTTCGATTTGGGAATTCTTTCCTACCCGGCCAAAGATGTGTCGGGTGACTTTTACGATTACTACCAATACAGCGACGGACAATATTCCTTTTTGGTCGCGGATGTTTCCGGAAAAAGTCTTCCCGCTGCGCTTTTTATGGCGATGAGTTCCTCGATCATCCGCACTCTCGCGAGAAATCACGACCTGACTCCGGAGGAAATCTTACGTCAGGGAAACGAACTCATTTTCGAAGATTCCCATTTCGGGATGTTCGTAACCGCTTTCTTTATCCATTACAATCCGTCCATCTTTACTGTGGAATATGCATCCGCCGGACACAACGATCAGGTTTGGATCAAAGAAGACGGATCCTACGAATTGATTAAAGGCCAGGGTCCTCCCTTAGGAGTGATTCCAACGGCGAAATATAAGGGTGGAAATTTCAGAGTGCGCCCTGGCGACATCGTAGTTCTCTATACGGACGGGGCGGTGGAAGAAAAGGATCCTCAGGGTGCGGAATTCGGTCTGGAAAGAATGATCGAAGAGATCAAAATCAGACGCCATCTTCCGTCCAGACAGATCGTTCAGGAGCTCTATTCGATCATTCGAACTTTTTCGGGCTCCAAAGAACCGTTCGACGATTTTACAGTTTTGCTTCTGAAATTCAACGACGACTTCCAGTTTTACCGCACATTCGACGCAAATACCTCCCAGATTCCGGTATTTCGGGAGTTCATCTACGATACGATCAAAGTCAGAAATTTGGACGAGGCTTTTCGGGACGATATACTTCTTGCTTGCGACGAAGCCGGGACGAATATAGTGATGCACGGATATAAGGATACTCTACTCAGAAATCCGAAATTCGATTGTAAAATACGCTTTACTGAAGATTCTATCACGATCGTCCTCACGGATTCCGGCGCTGGATTCAATCGATCTACGGTACAAAACCCTTCGATCGAGGAAAATCTATCCGGTAAAAGGAAGGGAGGATTCGGTGTGTATTTAATCGAAAAACTGATGGACTCGGTGGACTATAACACCGAAGAAGGGCGGAACATTCTGACCCTCAAGAAAAACTTTCGCTAGCGGCGGTTGAAAATGGAGCTTACTGTAGAAATCAAAGGGAATTCACGAGTCGTTCATCTGATCGGAAACATGGACGTTCACAATACCCATAAAATCGAACAGGCGTTCATGGAACATATCAATAAAGCCGGCGAATCAAATATCGTTCTGGATATGTCCAACGTGGAATTCGTTTCTTCGGCAGGCTTGCGTGTGATCGTGGGATCCTTACGCGTCTGCAAGGAACGTGAAATTCAGCTCAAATTGGCTGCGCTGCGTCCGGCAGTCCGCAAGGTATTCGAAATCATCGATATGGATTCCCTTTTTAAGATTTACGACACGGTGGATTCCGCCTTAAAATAAAGCGGGATCGTTTCCGTTATTAACCGAAGCACTTAGATCCCTCTTCGGTCTCGCATTGCGCTTACTGAAGCTAGGGGCTTCCTTTATTTTCCGCTTTCCTCCCTGGCCTTTTTAAAAAAACTGTGTACCGGCAAGCCTCGGCCCGTATAGAATCGCCTTCCAAAGCAAACGGCGGACATACTTCGTTCAAATTCCGAGGAGAGCCATTATTCCCAACGGACAGGAACAAGCATGTCGGAACAAACCTATTCCCTGGAAAATCCCTTCCTCAATCCTTCCGGACTCCACCAAGGCGCCGTTTCCGGAGGCATCTACGAAGAAGCCAATGCAATGGGCAAGGAATTGCTTGCCAAGCCTTTGCAGGGAGGCGGAACGGATCGGATCCTGGTTCAGCATTCCAAAGGACGGATGACCGTTTGGGAACGTATCAAGGTTCTGACAGAATCCGAACCGAATATTCTATATCAGAATTGGGGAAAAAATTTAGACGGAGCCTCTCTCGTCACCGGAATCTTAAACATTAACGGAAGAGACGTCGCCGTTTACGGACACGACTTTACCTTGCGTGCCGGATCCATGGATGCAACCAACGGAAGTAAACTTGCCAGATTGATCTATATGGCGGGCGAACATGGAATTCCTCTCATCGGAATGAACGACTCGGCAGGAGCTTATGTTCCCGCGGGAGTCGGAGGTTTGGACGGGTATTCGGAAGCGTTTACAGCCTTGCGTAAGATCAGCGGGGTGGTTCCGAGCATCATGCTTATGTTCGGGTTCAACGCAGGAGGCGGATCATATCTTCCCCGTCAGGGATCTTTTATGATCCAATCCGAAAACACCTTTTTCGGTCTGACCGGTCCCGGAGTGGTCAAATCGGTATTGGGAGAGGATATCTCCGCAGACGATTTAGGAGGTCCGAAAGTACACGGGCAAAGCGGAGTGGTGGATCTCGTCACCAACGACGAGTTAGGCTCTCTTCGCACCTCGCTTCGATTGCTATCCTATCTCCCGAATAACAACTCTTCCTTCGCGCCTTTCCATCCGACTTCGGATCCCACGGATCGGTTCATATACGAGGAGGACATTCTATTCAAGAAGACCTTCAATTCACCTACAGGGATGAATACTCCCTTTGACATTACTCTTTACATTCAGAACATCTGCGACCACGGACAGTATTTCGAACTGCAACCCCAGCGCGCCAGAAATCTGGTCACTGCCTTCGGAAGAATCGGAGGTCACGTAGTAGGGTTCGTGGCAAATAACTCCGCGGTATCCTCCGGACAGATCGATATCGCCGCGGCAAGGAAAGGAACCAGATTCATCCGATTCTGCAACGTTTATAATATCCCGGTGATCTTCCTGGAAGATACCACAGGATTCCTCCCCGGAAAAGAACAGGAGCATAACGGAATCGTTTTAGAAGGACGCAAGCTATTGGATTCCATTATAGATCTTAGAACACCTCGTCTGACTCTGATCATTCGTAATGCATTCGGGGGAGCCTATGCTTCCTTTAACTCCTACCATACGGGCGCGAATATGGTATTCGCATTGCCGACCGCAAGAATCGCGGTTATGGGTCCCGCAGGAAAGGATTACGTCTATAAGGATGAAATGACCGCCATTCACAAAGAGTTTCAGGAAAATCTGAAAAAAGGAATGGGGGAAAAAGAAGCGGTCTCCATAAGGGATAAGAAATTCCAAGTTCTTTCCCAACAATATGAAAAAGAGCTGATGAACCCGAAAGAGGCGCTTTCCCTGGGTTCCGTTTCCAGAATCGTGCTTCCGGGAACGACTCGAAGCATTCTATTCCAGAATCTTGACTACCTAGTCCGTCACTATAAACCGGCACCGATGTCCGGACCACAAAGGGAGTTCGAATAAGAACCGATGATCGACTACCAAAACCGACGCATTAAATTCCACGAATCTTCTTCCCCATGGATCCGATCTTTTTCGCTCGAATCCATCAAGTGCTTAATCGTTTGTCGCGGCCCGGTACGTAAGGAAGCGATGGAGATTTTCGACCTGATCGGAATCCGCGAATACGGGATCCTTCTTTCCGAAAAAGATTCGGTGGTTTATCCCATGTCCTTGGCCCCCGAATTGAGAGGATTCCGATTTCCTTCCAATATCCATCGCGTTCCCGACTATATGGGAGCCGGAGCGGAAGAAAAGGCGGCTAGAATCAAACAGATTATCGGGATCGCAAAAGAGAACCAATATACTCACATTTTCGCCGGCTACGGCTTCATGGCGGAAGACGCAGAATTTATCGAAGCCGTAGAAAAGAGCGGAATCATCTTTATGGGACCCTCCGCATATGTGGCCCACCAAGCCGGTTCTAAGGATGAGGCCAAAAAATTGGCCCGGAAGTTGAACGTTTCCGTCACTCCCGGAGTAGATAATATCTCCGCGATTTGTCTTCTAAAAAAAGCGAAGGACAAGTCGGCGTTGGAAACGCTCGCAAAGGAAAAAGGAATCCCCTTTACCTTCGATTCTTCCAAGAGTTTGGAAGACAATGCGGAAGCACTGCTATATCTAGGATACGATAGGATCATAGAACTGGTGACCATCGCGGATCTGCAAATGCAAGCCGAGTTGGAATGCGCCGAGATCTGGAAAAAATACTCTTCGAACCGAATCCGTTTTAAATACGTCGGAGGCGGAGGAGGAAAGGGACAACGGGTAGTCGCGCAACCGGAAGAAGTCAAAACCGCCGTTCAGGAAATTCTATCCGAATCCAAAGTGACCGCTCCCGGATCCAACCGGAACTTTTTGATAGAGTTGAACATCGAAAAAACTAGGCACAACGAGATACAATTAATCGGAAACGGAGAATGGTGTCTAGCCCTAGGCGGAAGAGATTGTTCCGTGCAGATGCACGAACAAAAACTTTTGGAAATTTCTCTGACCCAAGAGCTTTTGGAAAAGGAAATCGAAACCGCGGAAAAAGTCTCCCGTAAGAAAGCGGAGATATTAAAGGCCGATCTGAAAGTTCTGAAAGAAATGGAGGAACAATCCGAAAGATTCGGCGAAGCAGTAAAACTGAACAGCGTTTCCACATTCGAGTTGATCGTAGAAGGAACAAACCATTTCTTCATGGAGATGAATACCCGGATTCAAGTGGAGCACAGGGTGACCGAAATGGTCTATACTCTGAAGTTTATGAATCCGGAAAATAAGGCGGAATTTTTCGTAGTAGACAGTTTGATCGAAGCGATGGCGTTGATTTCGCTTCACGGAAAACGTTTACCGAAACCCGCTCGCTCCGTTCGAAACGTTTCCGGCGCGGAAGTGCGAATCAATGCCACCAATAAAGCCATCCAACCGCACGCTGGTGGAATTATCCTGAATTGGTCAAAATCCTTGCCGGAAGAGATTCGTGACGACCAAGGTATTTCGGTACGAAACCCGGATACGGGCCTCTTCGTTCATTATCGGGTCGCCGGCGCTTACGACTCCAATATAGCTCTTCTCATAACGTACGGATCTACCCGGGAAGATAATCTTCGCAAACTGGGAAATATTCTGCGAAAAACGGAATTGAGAGGGCAGGACCTTCAGACGAACCTGATCGTACATTACGGATTGATTAATTGGATTCTAGGCAAGGATCCTATGTTCAAGCCTTCCACCGCGTTTATGATCTCGTACTTGGCTGCCGTAGGTTCCTTAGAAGCCCTGGCAAAGGACGTGGACTTAGAAGTAGCGTGGAAGAAAGTAGGTTCCTCCGGTCCTGTAGAAGCGAAAAAGACGTCCGGTCGAAAACTGACCTTGATCACAAGACCGCTCGGAGATCTGCTTTCCGACGCACATCTTTTGGCGGGCTTTTTAGGATACCACCTGAACAGGTCCTGGAAGCTGGAAAAGGAAAACGTAATATGGCTTAGAAACCCGCTTCACGTCCTTTCCGACCTTTATACGTATCTGAATATGGAAGGGGAACTTCACCAATCTCCGTCCGAAAAGATTTGGGACCACGATGATCAAATCCTGAAGACGGGTCTCGCCTTCTATTCGGAATTGGAAAAACGCACCGGTACCAAAGCGGATTCCGCCGAATGGGATTCCTTTTTCGCCGCAAAGAAAGCGCCCGCAGAATTCGACGATGTACTTTGGTCCCGTGCGATTTCCTCCCACAAAGGTTTCCAGATCGGATTGGAGCTATTGAAAATCATTCCGAATCTAGGAAACAGGTCCAGATTTTATACACTTTCCGTAGACGAAAATCTAGAGCCCGTAATTCCGGACGAATTCAAGAATGCCGCCACTAGAGACGCTCTTATTAAGTATTTGGCGCCGGCTCCTAAAGCAAGCTCGGATGAGATCGTATCGCCCATGGGGGGAATGTTCTACTCCAGGGAAGCTCCGGACCTTCCTCCAATCATCCAGGAAGGGGACCATTTTAAAGCCGGACAAGCTTTGTTCATCGTCGAAGTAATGAAAATGTTCAATAAGGTTACGGCTCCTTTCTCCGGAAGAGTTAAAGAGATCGTATTGAAAGAAAGCGACGGCAAGATCATCCAGAAAGGCCAGACCATTTTTAAAATCGTTCCAGACGAAATCCTAAAAGTGGAAACGCCGGAAGAAATTCAGGAGAGAAAGAACAAAACGACCCTCTCTCTTCTTTGAGAATCCACAAATTCCAGGGAAAGACTTCCGGAAGTACCGGGAGTCTTCCTTGGAATCTCCCGGAAATTTCAGGAAGATTCTGTTCCCGGAAATTTTCACACCTTTTATTTTTTCCTTCCGATCTATAATTTATCCCCTAAAATTATACCAAAATCGATAGCGCGCTTAACGTTTTCGGTTTATAATATGTCCCGCCCCCGAAATAAAATGAAGAAAGTCAAATATTTAGAAAATCTAATAATTGACATCTTATTCAAAAATTGTATTAATCTTTCCATAAATTAGCAAATAAAATAATACATACCGGAAAACTTCGACCCACGGTCGAGCGGGAGTATAGCAGGAGAGCCGAACCGATGGATGTTACTTTTCTGACAGGTATTTTAGTATTTTGGACCAGAGTCAATAGAACACGTATTTCCGGGAGAAATCGCTTTGGTTTCAAAGAAAGTGTAATTATGGGAATTACATTCCATTCGAATGAGGGAGCTTGATCGATGAACAACGCTCATTACACCGAAGCAAATCTGCTTGAATCCGGAACGGAACTGAGACTGCTGATTTTAAGTTCCTCGCAAAGTCTGTGGAAAACTGCGGAAACAAAATTATCCGATTTTTCCACAAATCTGGTCCCGGCGGATTCATATGAAGAAGCTCTGAAAGATATTATATCAACCACTCCCGATCTGTTACTTGTGGAGTACGAAACGGTCTCAGAAAATCTGCACACGAGACTTTCTCTTCTTCATAAGCTTTGTCCGGAAAGTCTATTTTTGTTCGTATTGCCTGCAAAGGCCAGGATTCGAACCCTGGAAGGTTATGATTGGATTTGGAGCTATTTGCGGGAGGAAACGCTTAACGAGGATTTATCCTCCGAAATCTCGACGGCGATCTTCCACATCCTAGAATTAAATCAAAAGATCAAGTTACAGAGTGCAAAAAAGGAAAATCTGTCTTACGAATTGGAATGGTTGGTCTGGAAAGAGTCCATTTCCGTTACGAATGATTTGCAATTGGGAAAGGGAATCATTCACAATCTTGCCAATAGTATGTTTCAAGGAATCGGAATCGGATCCTTGGTCGGCCAATTGGACCTCTGCGAGTTCTTTATGAAAAAGGACGAGGAATGCACTCGATTGCCCGAAAAACTGATGGATGTAGTTTTGAGCACTAAGGATGCCCTTCGAGAAAGAATCGATCAGATCGAATTCTTTAAAAGATACCTGGACCTAAACGTAGAAAGGGTGCCGATGTCATCTTCGGAACTGAGGGATTCCGTGGAGAGAATCGGAAAAGAACTCCTTCCTACTTTTCGGATTAAAAATCATACTCTTTCGATTTCCGACCCGTTCGAACCCTCCGTTTTCCATTGCAGCTCGGAGTTTCTCAACTTTTCGCTGTATGAAATCTTAATTAATGCGATGAAATTCTCTCCTGAGGGTTCCGAGATCGCGGTTTCTTTCAATGTGACGGAGCAATACAGCAGCTTGCTCGTCAAAAATTCTCCTAGTCGATCTACAAACGGAATTTGCGGCGTTCCGGAGGAGTATTATCATAAAGTATTCGAACCTTTCTTTCGTATCAGTAATCTGTACGATGAGCGTTTTTATACGAAAGAATTAGGGATGGGGATCGGCCTAAATGTGGTACGAAATCTTGCCAAGCAGATCGACTGCAAAACCTATCTCTACGAAGTCAAGGGAAGCAGAAACAATCTTCCCGGTCGAGAGGTTGTGATCGAGCTCAAATTCAAAAACGTCTCCTCCGAATCGGCGTCCGAGCTATAACGAAAGCAATGAAACGCTCGGAAAAAAGGATCCCGCTCGGCAGGGGAATCTGCTATGTTACCGATTTTCAGTCGGCAAATTTCTCCTCGTTAGATTCCGAGGATCCGATCGCCGGGGATTTCGTGAGATTTCTATTCAAAAAATACGAAGGTATTCTGGCCAGAATGCCGTTCGATACGGTACATATAGGTACGTTTCAATTGGAGGATCCGGAACGTTTCCATTCGGTTCGTAAAACGGGAAAGGTTTTTTATCTAAAGGACATCCGCAATTCGGAAGGAGAGAATCCAGAAGACGAAAACCCATGGGACGATAATAAATTCATAAAGGAATCTCCAGAAGTTCTTAGGGAAAGATACAAAAACGAAAATATAAGATCCGAGTTGATCTTACCTATCTTCATTCGTGAAAAATCCACATCCAGTCCGTCGCCGTTCGCCTATCTTTGGCTTCAAAGTAAGCAGAAAGGAATTTCAGAAGAAATGTTAACCGAAATGATGGACATAACCGCACAGATGTCCGATCAGCTAAAAAATCCCTCAAAGCAGACATTCGCAGGCAAATTTGCCGTTTCTGACATTTCACATAATGGTGTCGGTTTTTCCCTGACGGGCGATCTCCTTCGTGAAACACTCAATCAGCACGAAAGCTACGATTTTACGCTACATTTGCCGAATCAGAAACCCTTTTTGCTAAACGGGTCTTTGCGTTGGTGGACCAAAGCGGAGGAGGGAACGGTCAAGGTCGGATTGAAAATCGATTGGACAAACTTCGAAGAAGCGGAACGTTCCAGATTCGAAGGTTCCCTCCTCGGGATCGTAAGGAAGGAAGAAGGAGTACCTATCGGTGCGGGCAAACTATCGGAAGAAAAGGAAGAGATTTTTAGAAAAGTCTTATATTTGGACGATGATCCAACTTCTTTATCCAGGATGTCGGTTTTATTCCAAAAACAACGGATACAACTGATTACGGCTTCCTCGCTTTCGGAAGCGTTTTTTAAATGCAGCTTAGAGACCCCGGCGATCATCATCAGCGGAATTAAGTGGCAGGGGATGGAAGACTTGGTGGTGTTGAAAGCACTTAGGAAAGTATCTCCCGGCTGCCTGGTAATTATCTATTCCGAATACGAGGTCGCATCACTTAGGATGGTCTCTTATAATTGGATCTGGGCGCAATTGAGAAAGCCGGAACAGGAAAAACAATTGTTACAATCCACCTTGGATGCCGTCGAATGTTATCAAAGCAAAATCCGAAACTATCGCGCGGTTTTGGAAGACGAATCCTCTCTTTCCGGTGAAATAGATTGGCTTTTGTGGAAAGATTATCAAAGAAATTCGGATCAGATGACGATCGGAAAAAACATATTGAATAATATTTCGCATAGTTCCGCTCAAGGATTGGGTCTAGGTTCGCTTTTGATCAACCTCGATCTGGCCGAAATCTGCATGAAGAGGGAAGACGGAGAAGTTCTGATCCCGAACGACCTAATGCGCACCCTTTTGGAAAACAAGAATATGATGCGTAATTGGACGGATAAATTGGAGAACCTAAAGAGCCTTTTCGATTTGAAGATCGAGGATGAGGCCATAGAGATGAGGAGGATACAGGAACTCCTGTCTCAGACAATAACCTCCGTCGATAAACTCGCCCAGATAAAAAACAATCAGATCTCCTTCGAAAGTAAATTTCCGGATCGCGTAGTGAATAGCAACGGAAAGTTTTTAACGTTTGCCGTTAAGGAACTTTTAATTAACGCCATGAAATTCTCTCCTGAAGGCGCGCACATACAGGTAATGTTGTATGCCGACGACAAAAACGTCAGTATCGGTATCTTAAACGAAATCGACGGAGGAGAAACAGGCAAATCGGGGATACCGGAAAAATATTCGGATAAGGTGTTCGAACCGTTTTTTAAATTAAATCATATATATGACGAGCGTTTCCACAAGGAGGATTTCGGATTCGGCATAGGGCTGAATATGGTCCAAAATCTGGGACGGCAAGTCGGATGTTCCGTCCGCTTAAGCGAAGTGAACGACTACACGGGAGCCAAAATCCGCCGAAAGGTAGCTGCGGAAATCAAATTACCCATACTACATTCAGTTCAATAATTTTCCCGGAAGTTTAAAGCTCATGGAATCCTCCCTGGAATCGGGGAAGAGTTGGACTTCGACTCCGGGATAAAAATGTCTGAGCTTCTCTATAATTTCATCCACCAAAATCTGCGGAGTGGAGGCTCCTGCGGTGATTCCGAGAATGCTGATTCGATTCTTTTCCAGATATTCCTTATCCAGATCCTCCGAAGAGGTAACTTTAAAGGAGGACGGCCTGGACTTCTGCGCCAATTGGAGGAGCCGTAAGGAATTGGAACTATTATCCGCTCCGATCACAAGCATCGCATCTATGGAATCCATCATTTGGGCCACGGCTTCCTGTCTTTCGGTTGTCGCATAACAAATATCGTCTTTGGCGGGGTGTTCTACGGAAGGGAAAAGTTCCGAAATCCGATTTACGATGATCTGGGTGTCGGCGACGGAGAGGGTGGTCTGCATCAGGTATGTGATCGGTTTTTCCGGATCTATCCGATCCGCAAGCTTCTCCACGTCCTCGGGCGATTCGACCAAATACATTCTTGCTTCTCCCATGGTGCCGATGGCTTCATCGTGACCCTGATGGCCTATGTAGATGATTTGATATTCGTCTTTGTAGCGTCTCGCTTTGCGATGCACCCGAGTCACGAGGGGACAGGTAGCGTCTCCGACTTTCATGTTTCTAAGTTTTGCATCTTCGACTACGGTGGGAGAAACTCCGTGAGCCGAAAAAATCACGGTGGCGCCGTCGGGAGCTTCGCCCAATTCGTTGATGAAGCGGATCCCTCTTTTCTTCATGTCTTCCACCACTCGACGGTTGTGAACGATCTCCTTCCGTACATAGATCTGTTCATCGGACTGAGCCTGTACCTGTTCCACGTAGGAGATGGCGTATTTCACTCCGGCACAAAAACCGCGAGGATTTGCCAGATAAATGGTTTGCAACATGAGTAACTTCAGCTTCCCCGATCCAGGTCGCGACGCGCAAGCATTTTAAGTCCGCAAGATCTTCCCTAAAAACATGCCATTTGCCCTTGAAAAGGGGACCGGATAATCAAGTTCCTTAGCGTGAAAAAGGGACATAGAAATCGAAAGAAGGAAGAATTCTTTTATCCGATCGTACCAAAAAAAGTGTCTTATCGGTTTTTCGGAACCAGTCGATCCAAAATGTGAAGAGGTCAAGGAAGACCTCTAGGAAAGTCACATTCCTCGAAAGAGGATTCGGATTCAAGGAGGAACCGAATGATTATTAACCACAATATCAGTGCCATTTTCGCTCACAGAACGTTGAAGTTCAACAGCGAAAACATGACTAAAGACATCGAGAAATTGTCTTCCGGTATGAGAATCAACCGTGCCGGAGACGACGCATCGGGTTTGGCTGTGTCTGAGAAGATGCGGACCCAGGTCGGAGGTTTGCGCAGAGCGGAACAGAACACTGAGGACGGTATGTCGCTGATCCAAACGGCAGAAGGGTATCTCCAAGAAACCCACGAAGTCGTCCAAAGGATTCGCGTCCTCGCAGTTCAAGCCGCCAACGGTATCTACACCGAGGAAGACCGTCAGCAAATCCAAGTGGAAGTCTCCCAGTTGATCGACGAGATCGACAGGATCGCTTCCCAGGCCGAATTCAACAAGATGAAACTCCTGACCGGAGCTTTTGCAAGGTTGAATCCGACCGCAAGTATGTGGTTCCACATGGGTGCGAATATGCACCAGAGAGAAAGGGTATATATCGAAACGATGAATACCGCGGCTTTGGGCCTCAGAAACCCGACTGTCTTGACCTTTATCTCTCTTTCTACGGCGGGAAAAGCCAACTCCGTAATCGGATTGGCGGACGATGCACTCAGGCTGATCTCTAAACAGAGAGCGGACTTGGGCGCTTACTACAACCGTCTGGAACATGCCGCTAAGGGGTTGATGAACGCTTATGAAAACATCCAAGCAGCAGAGTCTCGGATCAGAGATACGGATATGGCTGAACAAATGACCAGCTTTACCCGTTACCAGATCCTGACTCAGGCGGCCACTGCGATGCTCGCACAAGCGAACATGAAACCACAAACCGTGTTGCAGTTACTCAAGTAACCTTCCGGTAGCTTCTCGACCGGTTTTCTAACCGAGAGCCGGTCGAGAGGACCTTAAGCGAATGCAGGTTCTTTCGACGGGACCGACGGATTTATAATTTTGTTATAAATCGCCGTACGACTCTGAAGCCTAACGTTCTAAACGCGGACCGTTGGGCTTTTTTTGTACTAAAAATCATTGTATTTGTAACGGCTGCGGATTTACTCGGAAGGGATTCACTTTAGGGAGACCCGCTTGGAGTTCCTTTTCAGATCCGTTCCTTTTTTGACCTTCCTGTATTTTTTTCTTCTGCTTTTCGGTCTAGGTTCTTTTCCATTAATCGACTGGGACGAGAATATTTACGGCGCCGCCTCCAAAAGCATGTATCTATCCGGGGATTTTTTCCGGATTTCGGTAAACGGACAACTTTTCACGGAAAAACCTCCTCTTTATTTCTGGTTGGCTTCTTTCTCTTATTTTTGTTTTGGTCTGAACGAATTTTCCACACGTTTTCCTTCCGCGCTCAGCGGTCTTTTGGCCTTCGTTTCCGTTTTTTGGCTGGGAAAAAAACTGAAATCCTCCTCGTTCGGATTGGTTTGGGCATTGGTATATTCTTCGTCCCTTTTGCCTTTGGTGCTGGCAAGAACCGCTTACATCGATCACCTGTTCAATACCTTTATCTTTTTAGGTTCGGCGGGATTGATTCTCTATGATCAGAAATCCAGAAAAGGGGAGGAACAAGCTTGGATGTATTCCGCCTTTGCCTCGTTTTGTATGGCATTGGCAGTATTGGCCAAAGGACCCCTCGGACTTGCCATCCCGGTCGCTTCCTTTTTGGCGATGAGAGTCGCGGAACGTAGGTTTCGAATTTCGTTTTGGCACGTAACGATCGGAATCGTAATTTTCATTTCCGGTGTTTCTTCCTATTATCTCACCGACTATCTCCTACATGGAAGAGAATTTCTAGACGGCTTTCTGGAATTTCAAAAGAAACTTTTAACGAAGTCTCTGGAATCGCATACCGGTCCTTGGTTTTACCATTTCATCGTAGCCTTAGTCGGATTTTTTCCGTGGACTCCCTTTCTGTTCGCTTATCTCAAGAGGGAAAACCTGGAACTGCTCCGAAAGGAAGAACTTCGCTCTCCTGCAATCTTTCTCTTAAGCTGGACGGTCTTAGTACTACTGATCTTTTCCATCGTAAAAACGAAACTTCCCCATTATTCCTCTTCGTTTTACTTTCCTCTTTCCTTCTTCGCTGCCGTCTTACTGGAAGAGAGGGGAAAAGAATTTTTGGATCAGAAAAAAGGATTCTTCCTGGCTGTCGGCATTTTCGGCGCCTTCCTGTCTTTGCTTTTCGCATCCCTTCCTCTTGTGGCGGAATACCTGATCTCTCAAGGTACGTTTTCGGAGTCCAAGGTTCCAACTTTTTCCTGGACGGACGCTCTTCCGGGAATCCTGCTACTCTTAGGACTTTCTACCTCCGTTTTGTCGGTATTCCTTCTTCCTTCCGGAAAGGATTTGGTGCGTCGCTTTCTCCTTCCTGTTTGGTTGACGCTTCTCCTCTTTCTCTCCTCTCTTTCCTTGACTCTCGTTCCGAAAGTATTGGCTTTGCTGCAGGACAAAAACCTTCGTCTGTTTGACCGGGCAATACAGGAGGGGGGAGAAGTCGTATTTTATAAATACCTATCCTTTTATCCTATGTTCTATCGGGATCAGAAAATCCATATCATAGGAAGTTACAAGTTCTTGGACGAGACGGAAATTCTGACCGAACCTCAGGAGAAAAAACTGTTTTTGATCGGAAACGAAAATAGTCTTACGGAACTGACCTTTCTCTATCCAAAGAAGAGGTTCGAACCTGTAGCTAAGGACGGAGGATTGATTCTAGTTCGTATTTGGAACGCGGAAAAACCGCGTTAAGACTTATCGAATTTCAACAATTGGAGTTCGAAATTGAATCTTTGGATTTTCGATACCGTATGCAGGATCAGTCCGATCGAAAAATTCAGAACGGAGACCACCATCAATCCGGTGGCTAAAACAGCCAGAGGGACGTGGTATACGTACCGGTAGCGGAGAAAATCCAGTATGGCTGGGGCGCCCGCCGCAATAGCCGCTAGTAGAGATAGCACGGATAAAAAGCCGAAAAAATGCATGGGCTTATAATCCTTGAAAATCCAAAGGATATGATTCACTACGCGATAACCGTCGCTAATCGTATTCAATTTGGAAACGCTTCCCGCCGGCCTGTCCTTGTAGGATATGGGAATCTCTCGGATCGCAAAACGTTTGTCCAAGGAATGGAGCGTCATCTCTATTTCCAATTCGAATCCGGAGGATAAGACCGGGTAGTTCTTGATGAACTTTCGGGAAAAGACACGATAACCGCTCATCGCGTCCTTTAGCTTCGCACCGAAAAGAAGGTTGATAATGGCGATCACAAGATTGTTTCCCAAAGAATGGAATCTACGCTTGTTTTCCTTGTGATAGATTCCTTGGCTCAATCTGTCCCCGACGACCATATCCAACTCTTCGGTTTCCAAGGCGTCGATCAGCTTTTGAACTTCCTCGGCAGGGTAGGTGGTATCGGCGTCGGTCATCACGTAAATGTCGGCTTCCGCATAGAAAAATGCCTTTCGTACCGCGTTCGCTTTTCCTTGTCTCTTTTCCGACAACACCTTCCCTTTGATTTTGTTTTTTTTCAAAGTTTCGGCAGCGATGGAATTCGTTCGATCGGAGGAGTTATTATCTACGATCCAGAATTCCGCCTCGGGCAATTCCTGATAAAAAGCGAGAATCGTTTCTCGGATCGTGATTTCCTCGTTGTAGGCTGGGAGGATGACTGCAATTTTTTTAGATTTCAATTTTCTTAGACCAGTGAGAAACGCGAATCCGGTGAGGAGGATCGTATCCTTCTCCTTCGTTTCAAATCTAAACTTTTTCGGGAAGGAGAACGCAACAATCTTTTCGGAAAAAGAGGAAATCTTGGGAATTGGAAAGACAAATTGACGTCGGAACAAATATATAGCAATCTGATTGCAAGCAAATTCCCCCGAACACAATACGAGAGGTATCTCTTAAAATTCCGATGTGGAAACGAGTTCTGATCTATTTTCTCCCCGTTCTTCCGCTTTTCTTTTTCGGATGGATCGTCTGGGCGATTCTTTTCCTACGTTCCCCTTTAAAAATGAAACCTCACGGAGAATGGAACAAAGGAGAGTTATCGAATCCATACGCGGCCTCTAAGAAAAAAAAATGGACCAAGGCCGCCATCCATTTACATACGAATCAAGCTTGGTTTACGCCTCTTCGCAATTCCCCGGAAGAAGTTGCGGAAGTATATGCAAATCACGGATACGAATTGCTCGCGTTTACGGATTACGAAAAGATCACCCGCGTTCCCTCGGGAAAAATCGCCGGATTGTCGGGATACGAATGGGGAAGAAATTTTCGAAAACGGCACATGACCGTTTTAGGTTCCCGAGAAGTGGATCACGATATGTTCCCGCTGTATTCTTCTCCCGAAAACATCCAATGGGAAATCGATCTGCAGAATCGGAAAGGGAATTTCGTTACGATCAACCATCCTTCCTTATACGACAGTTTCCCCCTTCCTTTTTTGGAAAAGTTGAGCGGCTACAATGCGATCGAAGTCCTTTCCCCCTTCGGAGATATCCTGGAATATTGGGATCGACTCTTAAGCCTAGGCGTGTCCTCTTTTTGCATGGCAAGCGACGACCTGCATTACCTTCCCAAAGAGGAATACCTAAAGGTAACGAAAGATTCCTTTCCGTCTCTCCGAGAATTCGCCACGAAGATGTCGGACCAGGACGGAGAATCCTTGATGAGATACGTTCTGATCAATTCGGATTCCTTGGAAGAAAAGGATATCCTTTCCTCCCTGAAAGCGGGTAATTACGCCTGCGTTCGGAAGATGGACCGAGTATTGGCGGATCCGAAACTCAAAGTCTTCGGTATTCGGAACGGTAAAGAGGTTTATTACGAATTCGAGGACCTCCCTTTAACCGTTGATTTTATCGGGAAAAACGGGAAGCTCCTTTCCAGATCCTATGGGCAAAAAAAGGGGAGTTATCGTTTTCAACCGGAGGATCTTTATGTTCGAATCCAAATCGTCTTCCCCACTGCGGTGGTCTTAAGTAACCCGTTTTATCAAAAGTGACTTTTTTTCTTGACAAAGCCGTCCCGGATTCAGTCAGATCATTGTGATGCATTCCTCCAAGAAAGTGGCCGGAATTTTACTCCTGGGCTTTGCGCTTCAGGTTTCCTGCGCTTCCTTGGCTAGTCTTTTCGGCATTTGCCCGATAGACAGTTCTCAGAAACGTTTCCAAACAGTCGCACAATCGGAAGCGGGCGTTCCACTCTGTCATACGGACCGATCCTCGCAGAAAGAACCCTCGGAATCAGAATCTGGAGATTGCTGCCAAAAGGATTTTACGGCTTCCTCGGAAGACTCGGTTTTCAGAGTTTCCTTGGATAAGTTGAAGATGGAAATCATTTCCCTCCCGTTCTCTCTTCCGGTACAAGCGAAATTAGAGAATCCATCTTTCCACAGTATTGCTGCCAACCAGAGCGGTTCCTTTTCCAAGATCCGTATATACAACTTTCTACAAGTTTTTCTAATTTAATCCGACGCTTTTCAATTCCCCTTTTTTAACTTTGGAGGATTTTATGAGCGTACTACGCATTCTTTTTCTATCATTTCTATTCCTTCTCTCCTTTTCCGTCTTCGGAGAGAACAAAAAGTTGGAGGACATTCTGGAGATTCTGGCAACGGAACATCCGGAAGCGAAGACTCTTGCCGGCGTTTCACACGCGCACAAATCGCATTCGGAAGCGTCCGGAATCTTACCGGATCCGAAAATCGGTTTCGCTTATCGTAATTATCCGACTCGAAACGGTTATTCGTTAAACGGAAACCGAGCCTTGGATACTCCCACCATGACCGGAATCGAATTTTCCGTTTCCCAGGAGTTCCCGTTTCCCGGAAAATTAGGAACGGAGAAACGGATTTCGAAGATCATGGAAGCCGAGGCCGGCCTGGGATATCAGGTCGGAGTCAATCGGATGTTGGGTGATTTTTTTATCCGCCTAAATCGCTATAAAAGAGCGGAGAGAAAGAAGGAATTCAATTCCAGAATTCTGGAACTCCTGGGAGTCCAAAAATCCGTTTTGGAAGGCGCCTATTCCTCCGGGTCCGTTCCTTTAACGGGAGCGTTGAAGGTTTCCGTAGCAAGGACGGAAGCTCTGGAAAAGCAGGAGGAATACAACACTCTTCTTAAGGATCTGACCTCTCAACTGGAATATTACCGGATCGAAAATCGAATTTCCTCGAACGATTTTTACGGGATCGACCTGGAATCCTACTTGGAAGAAAGCGTACGCAGATTGGGAGAGATCGCCGGTTCCGGAAAATCGGCAGCGGAGGAAACTCCGGATTATAAAATTCTAATCGAAGAGGAAAAAAGACTCAAAGAACAATCCAAGCTGACGAAGTATTCTCTGGCTCCGCAAACGGAAGTGTTCTTCTCTTACATGAAAAGAAGGTCTCAAACATTTGCGGCGGATACCGGGCCTTTGAATTACGGACTCATGGATACGACGGAATACAGAGGAGATCTTTTCAGCGTAGGCGTAAATATGAGGGTTCCGGTCTGGTCCGCTTTGAAATGGAATTCCATCACGGGAGAAACGGAACATCTAGCGGAAGTGGGAAAGGATTCCGTAGACAAAACCCGCTCTCAATTGGTATCGGAAATCACCCGAAACATGGAATTGATCCGGGGAACCTCCAACCAGATCCAAATCATCGAAAAAAAATTACTTCCGGAAATGGAGAGAATCGTCCGTGCAGGATCCTCTCTATATGCGCCCGGAAAAGCAAACCTACAGGACACGTTGGTTTCGCAGGTGGAAGTCTGGAATACCAGAATTCGATTAGAGGACTTGAAAGAGCGCAAAAACGAGACAGTTTTGAATCTTCTCAAACTCTTAAGCCTGATCTACCGCGAACCGAAAATCCCGAGCCATGAAAAACATGGATGACCGATAGGGAAATTTATAGACAATGAACGCTTTCAATCAACCGAAGACCAACCGATTTATCTCCGACCTGTTTGGACAAACGAAAAGCCTCGTTTTCAGAACGACGCTCTGCGCACTCCTCGTCTCGACGATCTTTTGCGCCAAAAAAAAGGAAATTTATTATTGCCCTATGCACCCTACCTATACTAGCGACCGACCCGGTACCTGCCCGATTTGCGGAATGGACCTAGTCAAAAAGGGTGCCACGGAATTGAATCAAAAGAAGGATCCGGAACGTTCTTCCGAATTAGAAACCGGAAACTCATCCGAACAATCCGCGAACGAATTTTTTCTTTCCGAAGAGAAACAAAGATCCATCGGAATCAAAACGGACAAGGTGTTACGACGGAATCTTACCAAAAAGATAAATCTATATTCCAATGTGGCCTACGATCCGGATTTGTATGCGGCCTTGATGGAATACAAGGCGGCGCTTAGATCGTCCGAGCTCTTTCCCGAAACGGGATCTTCGATCACAATCACGAACCTACAGCTACGTTTAAGGCAGTTGGGTCTGTCGACGGAGCAGATCAGAATCTGGACTTCCGGCCAAAGAGACCCGTCCGAATTGATCCTAGGTGGGAAGGGGGGAAAGGCTCATATCTATTCTCAAATTTACGAATCGGATCTTTCCAGCGCGAAGGCGGGACTTACGTTTCGTTTCAAAACGGAAGTATATCCGAACATCGAATTCGAAGGAAAAATCAAAAGCATAGATACGATCCTGGATAAAAATAACAGAACGCTCCGACTGCGAAGCGAAGTATCGGACCCTAAACAGCTTTTGAAACCTCAGATGTTCGGGAACGGAAACATAGAAATCTCCTTTTCCGCGATATTAAGCGTTCCCACCTCCGCAATTTTGGATACGGGGACCAGAAAGTTGGCTTACGTCCGCACCGGACCGGATCGATTCAGAGGAGTGGAAATTCGAACAGGAAAAACGATAGAGAATTGGACGGAAGTTCTATCCGGATTGGAGGAAGGGGATACTGTCGTGACCGAATCCACTTTTTTAATCGATTCCGAGGCGAGGATTCGTCTAGGCGATTCGGGCGAACATAAGCATTGATCCGGAGAAAAAAATGATCCAGAACATAATTCGATTTTCCGCAAATAATAAATTTTTAATCTTGCTGTTCACGTTGGCGCTTCTCGTCGCTTCCTACGTTTCCATGAAAACGATTCCCTTGGATGCGATCCCCGATCTTTCGGATACGCAAGTGATCGTATATTCCAGGTGGGATAGAAGCCCGGACATCATCGAAGATCAGGTGACGTATCCTATCGTTACCGCGCTGCTGGGTGCGCCCAAAATCAAGGTAGTGCGCGGTTTTTCCGATTTCGGCTTTTCGTACGTATACGTGATCTTTCAGGATGGAACGGATATATACTGGGCCCGTTCCAGGGTTCTGGAATATCTTTCCCGGATCCAAGCTCAGCTTCCGCAAGGGGTAAAAACGGAACTCGGACCGGATGCGAGCGCAGTAGGATGGGTGTTTCAGTACGCCTTGGTAGACACGACCGGAAGTCAAACTTTGGCGGATCTTCGGACCTACCAGGACTTTCACCTCAGATATCTCCTGAATTCCGTCCCCGGAGTCTCGGAAGTAGCCGGAATCGGCGGATTCAAAAAGCAGTACCAAATCACGGTACATCCCAACGCTTTAAGATCCTATAATGTAGGATTCGAAACTCTCGTCCAGAAGATCAAGGAGAGCAACCAGGAGACGGGCGGTCGTCTTTTGGAAATTTCCGGAGCGGAATACATGGTCCGAGGAAGGGGTTACCTCAGGTCCTTGCAGGATATAGAGAACATCCCGCTATCGACGGACGTGAACGGCACTCCGATTTTACTCAGGAACGTCGCCTCCGTACAATTCGGTCCGGATATCCGTCGGGGGATCGCCGATTTGAACGGGGAAGGGGATGTAGTCGGCGGCACTATCGTAATGCGACACGGTGAAAACGCACTCTCCGTGATCGAAAGAGTGAAAACGAAATTGGAGGATCTCAAGAAGAGCCTTCCGTCCGGAACGGAAATCGTAACCACATACGACCGGTCCGAACTGATCGAGCATGCCATTTCCAACCTAAAATTCAAACTCGTGGAAGAAATGCTGATCGTCTCGTTGGTCATCCTTTTGTTTCTATGGCATTTTCCTTCCGCGATCATTCCCATTTTAACGATCCCGATTTCGGTAATCATCGCGTTCATTCCCATGAATCTGATGGATATCAACGCGAATATCATGTCTTTGGCGGGGATGGCAATTTCCATAGGAGTACTGGTGGACGGAGCGATCGTAGAGGTGGAGAACGCTTATAAGAAATTGGAGGAATGGGAATCCGGCGGAAGAAAAGGGGATTACCATCTGATCCGTTTGGAAGCTCTGCTGGAAGTAGGTCCTTCCGTTTTCTTTTCCCTTCTGGTGATTGCGGTCGCATTCTTTCCGATTTTCACTCTCGTCGATCAGGAAGGACGACTTTTCAGACCTCTCGCTTATTCTAAAAATATCGCGATGGCGGTCGCCGCAATTCTTGCCATCACGTTAGATCCCGCTTTCCGGATGGTTTTTACCAGAATGGAACCTTTCCAATTCAAAAGCGCGATTCTCTCCAAAATAGCCAGCACGTTGTTGGTCGGAAAATATTATCCGGAGGAAAAACATCCTGTCAGTAGGATATTATTTCGATTGTACGAACCGGCATGTCGTTGGGTTCTGAATCGACCCAAGACGACGATTGTTTCCGCAATTTTAGCGATCTTAGTCAGTGTCCCCGTTTATTTCAGCCTGGGATCCGAATTCATGCCCCAATTGTATGAGGAATCCTTGCTGTATATGCCTACGACTCTACCGGGGATATCCGTAGCGGAAGCGGAAAAGCTGCTAGTAGTGATGGATCGCAAACTCAAATCGTTTCCGGAAGTCAAAACGGTATTCGGTAAAGCTGGTAGATCGGATACAGCGACGGATCCCGCTCCTTTTTCGATGATGGAAACCGTGATTCTTCTCAAGTCCAAGGAAGAATGGCGGGAAGGAAACCGCTTTTATTCCGGATGGCCGAAGCTGCTCCAAGCCCCTTTTCGTTTATTCATCAATCCGAAACTCAACAAGGACGAGCTCGTAGATCTGATGAATCGAGAGATGCAATTTCCCGGTGCGACGAACGCGTGGACTATGCCGATCAAGACGAGAATCGACATGCTGAGTACAGGAATGAGAACCCCGATCGGGATCAAGATCTTAGGCTCTTCCCTAGAGGAGATCGAAAAGATCGGAGTGCAGATAGAATCCGTCTTAAGAACCGAAAAGGACGTACGTAGCGTATTCGCCGAGCGGACAGCAGGCGGATATTTTTTGGATATCCAACTGAGACGGGATAAGCTGGCAAGATATAATATTTCGGTCGACTCGGCCCAACAGATCGTCGTTGCCGCGATCGGCGGGGAACCCGTGACACAAACCGTCGAAGGACGGGAACGATTCTCAGTCAATGTCCGTTATCCCAGAGAATTAAGAGACTCGGTCGATAAGATCCGATCCATACTCGTTCCGACCAAGGAATTCGGTCATATCCCCGTCGGAGAAATTGCGGACGTAACTACAAAGACCGGGCCTTCGATGATCCGAGACGAAAACGGATTTTTGGCGGGATACGTCTACTTGGATACTTCCACCTCCGATATCGGGGGCTTTGTGGATCGGGCCAAACGAACGGTGGCGGAAAAAATCTCCATACCTGCGGGGTATTCCATCGTATGGAGCGGTCAGTACGAGAATATGCTCCGTGTCAGGGAGAGAATGAAGTACATCCTGCCTCTGACTCTGTTCGTTATTTTCCTTTTGATCTATCTGAACACGAAGTCCTACGCCAAGACTTTCATCGTCCTTTTGGCCGTACCGTTTTCACTGATCGGAGCAGTATGGCTTCTTTACATACTAGATTACCAGGTGTCTGTCGCGGTTTGGGTAGGAATGATCGCCTTAATGGGACTGGATGCGGAGACAGGAGTTTTTATGCTCCTATATCTGGATCTCTCTTACGAAAGCGCGGAACGTACCAAAGGCTTTTTGACCCGAGAAGATCGCATCCTGGCCGTGATCCACGGAGCCGTTCATAGAGTACGTCCGAAAATCATGACCGTACTTGCCGCTATGATGGGACTCCTGCCGATCATGTGGTCGGACGGAACCGGTTCCGACGTAATGAAACGGATCGCCGCTCCTATGGTAGGGGGTCTGGTAACCAGCTTCCTTTTGGAACTGCTCGTCTATCCCCCCATCTATCTGCTCTGGAAGGAGGGAAGATTCGGTCGATCGGTTCCAGCTAAGAAAGAAAGTTCGGACCTTTCTCTCGTCCGCGACTTGGCGCCGGAAAAAACAAAACGTAAGAGATAACGGAGAAGATAAAAACGTATAGCTGCTTAAAAAATAGACAGTATAAAGGAATGTTCCATTTTTTCAATTTTCATCTTGCTAATACGGCTTCCGACTTCTAGAATATGTAAAGGCGGACCAAGAAAAACAAATTGGAATCGATCCGCCGCCATTGGAGACAAAATGAAAAAACTGTTAGTTGCAACTCTAATGTTGACCATCCTTCCGTTGGTCAACATTCACGCCTTCAGCGAGCTTGAAAAACTTCTGATCGCCGAAGCTACGACCCCAGAACTGAAGAAAATTGCGAAAGACTATTTTCTGAGAAAAGCCCAAGACCAAAAGGAATTGGCCGAAAAATATAGAAGCATGAGCAATTTGAATCGTGGAGGAAAATCCACTTCGGAAGATTCCGAAAGGAAGAAGTACAAACAACTCGCCGATCATGTAAGCCTGGAATCCGCGAAGTACAAAGAGCAGGCGGATAAGTTCTAAATCATCCCCTGCAACGGTTGCCGACGGAGAGGGTTTTTTTGCCAAACTCTCTAGAAGCCGTCGGTAACCGGAATCGTTCTAATCCAGAGAAACGGTTTCCACCTGATTGTATTCCGGAACTTCCACCGCCCAAGAGTATTCGGTTTCTATCTTTTTCTTCAGCCCTTCGGCTCCGTCTTTTTCACCGTGAACCACGAAAATCTTAGGCTGAGTTCCTTTTAACTCTGACAGCCAATCCAACAATTCTCCCTGGTCTGCGTGGGCCGAAAATCCTTCGATCATATCGACGGAACAAAGGACAGGATGCCATTTTCCGCGAATTTTGATTTCTTTTTTTCCTTCCCATAACTGTCTCCCTCTGGTTCCTTCCGCTTGGTACCCTGCGAGGAGAATCAGAGAATTTTTATCCTTTAAGGTTTCCTCTAAATAGGTCAAAACCCTACCTCCGGTGACCATTCCGCTTCCTGCAATTACGATCTTCGGCTCTTTTAAGGCGGAAATCCTTCTGGATTCATCCGGGCGCTGCACGATCCGGATCTGTTCGCAAATCTTTTCTAAATCGTCCCGATTCAGTTTATGCCAACCTTCTCCTGCGCGGCGGAAGACTTCTAGAATATGCTGGCCCATAGGAGAGTCCATGTAGATCGGAATGGAAGGGATCCGTTCTTCGGTGCGCAATTTCCAAAGCAAATACATGAGGAGCTGAGTTCTTTCCACGGCAAAACTGGGGATGACGATGGTTCCGTTTTTGCGATGGAATTCGTTGATCAAGGAGACCAATTTCCCCGCCGAGTCTTCGGAATGTATCCGATTTCCGTAGGTAGATTCGATCAGAACCACGTCAGCTTGCTTCGGCTTTTTGGGAGGAAACAGAAGAGGATCTTCCTTTCGACCCAAATCTCCTGAAAACACGAAAGTCTTGTTTTTCACCCGGATCTCGATCGAACTCGCTCCCAAAATATGACCCGCATAAAAAAAGCGGACCCGAATTCCGGGAAATAGCTCAAAAGGAGCGTCTAACGTTTGTTTTCGAAAATGGGAAATCGTTTTTTCCACATCTTCGGAATCATAAAGGGGGAGGGCGGGAGAATGTTTGGAGTATCCGTGCTTATTGGCCGCTTCCGCATCTTCCTCTTGCAATCGGGCGCTATCCTTCAGGATGATTTCCGCGATTTCAAGCGTAGGTTCCGTTCCGAAGATCTCTCCGGAGAATCCCGATTTTACCAATCGGGGAAGGTACCCCGTATGATCCAAATGCCCGTGAGTCAGTAAAACCGCATCGATATGCGCCGCCTCCGGAGGGAGTGACTCCCAATTTCGAAGCCTCAGTTCCTTGATCCCCTGGAACAATCCACAATCGATGAGTACATTCTTTCCCAAGGCCTGGAACAAGAACTTGGAACCGGTAACCGTCCCCACCGCTCCTAAAAATCGTATGCTCGCCACTTCGGAATTCATTCTAAGGTCCGTCGGCCTCCCGAAACTTTACAAAAAGTTATAAAAAGGCCCGCATTCTTCGCGGGCCTTTCGTTTCAATTTTGTAAATTCTTTCTCCTTACTAGAAATCCAGCAAGAGAAAATGTATAGGAACGGTTTTACTAAAAATCAACCGAATCTTTCGCTAAGCAACTTGACTACTTGCTCCGGTCTCATATTCGCTTGCGCGAGCATGGCGACCCCACTTTTCGTTAAAATCTGATTTTTCGTAAATTCAACGATATGTTCCGCCATATCCGCGTCGCGAACCCTACTTTCTGCGGCGACCATATTGATATAATTCGCCTGTAGACCTTCCGCTGTGATTTCGAGACGATTGTAGTACGCCCCCAAATCGGATCTCTGTTTGTTGACTCTCTGGATCGCGTTGTCCAAAATTCCGATCATCGAGTTGGAAGAGGCAGGAGTGGACAAAGTTTGCTTCTTCCCGTTGTTTTCCAACTGGAGAGCTGCCGCATTCATCGCGTCCACGAAGATCTCCAATCTTTCATTTTGGTTCGGTCCCACATGCAATTGGATGGGATTCTTGGATTCCTTGGAATAGTTCCCGCTCAGAGGCCGAATCTTGTTGAATTCCGCGGATTTTCCCAAGCGATCCACTTCGTCGATCAATTGGTCCACTTCCAGTTGGACCAATTTCCGATCCTCGTCGGAATAGATGCCGTTGGAGGTTTGGATGGAAAGTTCTCGGAGTCTCTGGAGAATATTATTCACCTGCTCCAAGTTTCCTTCCGTCACTTGGATAAAGGAAACTCCGTCCATCACATTCCGTTCCGCTTGAGCAATCCCGCGGATCTGAGTTCTCATTCTTTCCGAAACGGAAAATCCGAGAGCATCGTCCCCGGCGCGGTTGATGCGCATTCCTGTGGAGAGTTTCTCCGCAACTTTGTCTTGGTCTTGATTGACTGTCTTCAATACGTTATTCGTACGAAGAGCACCGATGTTGTGATTGATAATCATCGACAACCTCCCTGTAGAAGAGGCTCGGATCCGTCCGAACCTATATTTCCGGCTCTTTTGAGGGGAGGGAGCCCCCCAGGCGACCGGGTTCCACTGCGAATTCCACCCCTCTTTTTCCGAAGGGACGGACTTTTTTTCTATCTCCCGTTAAAGACACTAAGCGAAAAAGGCGATACTGTCTATAAGGGAATTTGTACTTTCATTATATCTTTTTGCGGTTGCACTGCAACTTTTTTTCCCGAACCCCTCTCTTTTGCTAGGGAAAATTCTACGCCTTCCCGGATTTTGTCCCTTAATTCCCGTTATTTATGAAGATTTATACCAAAAAAGGGGATTCCGGTACGACTTCTTTGGCCTCCGGAACCCGCGTTTCCAAAGGTGACATTCGAGTGGAATTGTACGGCACAGCGGACGAATTGAATTCCGTCCTGGGTGTGGCCGTTTCTTTTTTAAAGACTTCTTCCGAGCTAAAAGGGATTCTGGATCGGATCCAAAATTTGCTTTTTGAATTGGGTTCCGAATTGGCCGGCTTTCATAAAAAGGACGGCACCTCCTGTATTTTAGAGGAGGACGTCCTACAATTGGAACAAGAAATAGACGCTTGGGAAACATCCCTAGTTCCCTTAAAGCATTTCGTTCTTCCCGGAGGATCGCAAGCGGCGGCATTCCTACATGTGGCTCGCACGATCGCAAGAAAATTGGAAAGGGATCTCGTAAAAGCAAAGGATGGAGGATCTCCCATCCATCCCGAAAATCTACGGTTTTTAAACCGGCTTTCCGACCATCTTTTCGTAGCGGCACGTTACGCGAATTTTGAATCACAAGTACAAGAACCTCAATGGAAATCCAGAGCCAAAGGAAATTGAGACATCCCAAAGGCCTTTTTCTCCTATTTTTCGTAGAAATGTGGGAGCGGTTTTCCTTTTACGGAATGCGGGCCTTGTTGGTCCTTTTTTTGACGAAGTCCTGGTTTCTCGCCGACCAGGAAGCCAATCGAATTTACGGGATTTATAACGGGCTCGTATATTTGACTCCGATTTTCGGAGGCTTTCTTGCGGATCGATTTTTAGGTTATCGGATTTCCATCTTTTTAGGCGGGCTCCTGATGATGCTTGGCCATCTCTCCCTTGCCATAAACGGAACTGAAACGTTTTTTCTGGGTTTGGGATTGCTTATTCTAGGAAACGGATTTTTCAAACCCTGCATTTCCACGGTCGTAGGGAAAATTTACGAGCTGGAGGGAAAGGCGGATCTGAAAGATTCGGGGTTTACGATCTTCTATTTCGGAATCAACCTAGGCGCGGTCCTTGGTACCTGGGCCTGTGCCAATATCGCCGAAATTTACGGCTGGCATTTCGGATTCGGTGTGGCCGCTTTGGGAATGCTTACCGGTCTTCTCATTTTCGGAACCTGGAGTTCTGTTCTTCCGAAGAATTCTTTCGTGCCGGGAGCGGCGTTAGGCGGTTCTGCAGAAGCGCAAACGGAGTCGACTTCCGCGATCGCAACTCGGGATCGGATCCGAGCGATTCTTGTGTTCTCGGGAATTACGATCATATTCTGGGCCTCTTTCGAGCAGATGGGATCTTCCTTGAATCTGATCATAGACAGGTATGTGGATCGGAATTTATACGGGTGGACGATCCCGGCTGCGAATTACCAGTCTCTGAATCCGATCTTCGTCATTCTGTTTTCATTGGTCGTGTCCGGAGGTTGGAAAAAACTCGAATCTTCCGGGATTCACGTTTCAAGCGTGGTGAAGTTTTCCATGGCTCTGGTGACTTTAGCTTCGGGGTTTTTAGTTTTGTGTCTAGCTACCTCTTTGACCCAAGGAAAATTTTCCTCCTGGTGGATCATTCTCGCGATCCTATTGCATACTTTCGGCGAACTGTTTATTTCTCCGGTAGGCCTTTCCCTAATCACGAAATTAGCGCCGCCAAAATCCGGGTCGATGATGATGGGAATTTTTCTCTTATCCAGTTTTTTCGGTCATTTGATCGCGGGAGAATTGGCGGGGACCATGGGAGGAAGGGATCATCTGTCCGAATTTTTTCTTCTCTTCGTGATCGTGCCGGGTTGCACTGCTTTCATTCTCTATCTCTTCCGAAAAAAATTGGAATCTTGGATGCATGGTGTAAGATGAAGCCAGTTTTTTTCGCGGTCCTATTTCTGAGCTTTCCGATCTCTCTCGCTGCGGATCCGTTTCAAGACCTGTTAAAACAGGACTTTTCCAAAAGCCAAAGCTTACTCATCCAAAATGCGGTATTCCAAAAGATCGGCCGTAGAGCGAACGAAAAGGAAGTTCTTCAGATCGCGAAAAATCTGATCCCTTGGGCTGTTTTGGAAGGTCTGTCTCCGGAAACGGTCGCGGATCTGATCCTGAAAATGGATACGGCCCGAAAATTCGGTTTCTCTTTCGAGGAGTCAGAAGACGCGATTCCCGTTTCCGCAAAACGGGAAATCCCGGAAAAGGATTTTCCCTATATCGTTCTTTACCTAAAGGAAACGAGCCAAGCCAGAATCTCTGAAGAGGTGCGGAATCGTTTTTTGGACACCGCTTTGGAAAGAAACTGGTCCGGTTTTTCCGTCTTGGCGGCTGGGAGGGCTCTGGCCGCGGGCAAATTGGTGGATTTTCCCCAGAACCGATTGGCGACAAGGATCCTAAATCGTTTCAGCCCGAAAGGTCCCAAAGAACCCTGGTCCAGATGGGAATCCGATTTTAAATCGGTTCTCGACGGAAAATTGGAAGGAACTTCTTATATTCTTTTATCGAATTTGAAAAAATTGCATTCTCAGACGGAAAAAGGAGAGGGGGGTTCTCTTTCCAAAGCGAGATCCGTAGAAAATTCGTTAAACGAAGTAGGCCAAATCGTGATCGGAGACCGACCGAAATTCGAGCCGATTTCCGAACCTCCGCTTGTTCCGAATCTTCCCGAGCCGAACGAGCCTGTCCCACCTCACAGCGAGGAGAAGGAGGATTGGCATGTTCTTTCCGCTTCGACTCTGAAAAAAGTCGCGGGAGAATGGGTCGGAACTCCTTACAAATGGGGGTCTTCGGCCAAGACGGGAACGGATTGTTCCGGATTCACATATAGGGCCTTGACCGACGGACGGATCGGAGTTCCGGAAAGACTGGTATCGAGGGCTTCTAGCGCTCAGTCGAAACTGGGTGTTTCGGTGGAACACGACGAAATGAGAGCGGGGGACCTGATCTTTTTTTCGGCATCTCCCAGCCAGTCCAAAGTGACTCATGTCGGACTCGTGCTTTCACCCAAGGAGTTTGTCCACGCATCCTCGACCAGAGGAGTGATCTTCGATCATGTGGATTCCAAATGGTGGTTAGAACGTTTCGTTCTTTCTAGAAGATTGTTCAGCAAAGTGGTAGAGTAGATTTCGGAACGCAAATTCAGGAAAGAGAACTTCGGAATCTCTCATTCTCCTAGATTCATTTCCTCCACGATCCAAAGTAAAACCTTGGCTTTTTGCACGGGATCCGAGTTGGACAGAATCTCCTGTTTTTTATCAAAATCGAAGTTTAATATGGATGAGATGAAATCCACCGGAAAAGGATGCCCCCAAAGATCGTTCATTCTAAGAATGAGTTCTTCCTGAGCCCCCTCAGAAAGCAGGATCCGTTTGGTCAGAGAAAGGATGCGATCGAATAAATCCCGAAAAATCTCGTTTTCGGTACGGGAGCGTTCCGGAGGAATTTTTTCCACGATCCCGATCCGAAACGGGTCCAAAGTCTCATACCCGCTCAGTCTTGCGATCCCCTTTCCTTCCAATAAGATATTCGAGCGGCCGTCGGGGAGCGGGTCCTTTCGGACGATGGTTCCCCAGCCGAATACCGTCTCGATTTCGGGATGAGGATCGTTGTTTTTCAAGGATTCCATCCGAATCGGAGCGACCGCCATCTCTTCCCCCGACTCGGAACAATAATCGAGCATCATCCTGTATCTAGGTTCGAAGATGTGCAGAGGCAAAAAAGTTCCCGGAAAGAGAATGATGCCCGGCAATGGAAAGATCGGGATTGTAGTTGTTGACACCGAAAGAATATCCTAACCATTTGAAGGGAAAACGCAAACGAATTTGCTGAAAGCCCGGTCCAAAATTGTACTCGATAAAAAAGAATCTTTACCTTACCGCCGCAAATCGTCTCTCCGGGACGAAAATCATCGTCATCGGAGACCTCATTTTAGACGAATATCTCTTCGGTGAAGTGAATCGGATCTCTCCCGAGGCCCCGGTTCCCGTGGTTTGGGTCCGGAAGGAAAAAAGAACCTTGGGAGGCGCGGGAAACGTCATTAAAAATTTATCCCGTTTTGGGGTCACTTCCGTCGTTTTGGGAAGATCCGGAAACGACGAAACCGCAAACACTTTAAAGGAATTATTGACCCAAGAGAAGACCCATGCGGAAGGCAATAAAATCCTTCTTTCGGAAAACGTGCCGACCATCTTAAAAACCAGGGTGATCGCAGGCCACCAGCAGGTGTGTCGGATCGATCGGGAAGAAACCCATTCCCTAACTAACTCGGAAGAAGAGGAACTGTTCCGAGCCTTTTCCGAAAGGATCGACCAGGCGGACGCGGTTGTACTCTCCGATTACGATAAGGGAACCCTCACCCCGAAATTGATCCGGGAAGTCATCTCCCTTTCGGTTGCCAAAAAAAAGATCGTCACTGTGGATCCTCAAGTTTCCCATTTTTTCCAGTATGAAAAAGCAAGTATTCTGACTCCAAACCATCACGAAGCCGGTAAGGCTCTCGGGAGAAAATTGGAAACGGATCGAGAGGTGGAAAGCGCAGCGAAGGAGATTGCGGTCCGATTGGGTTCTCCTTCCATGATGATTACGAGAGGGGAAAAAGGGATGAGTCTGTATTTGGCGGCCGAAGACAAAACCCATCATATTCCAACGGTTGCCAAGCAGGTGTTCGACGTGACCGGAGCGGGAGACACGGTCATCTCCGCATATACCGCTTTTCGAGCCGCCGGTTTAACGGAACTAGAGTCGGCACTGGTTTCCAATGTTGCGGCAGGGGTCGTCGTAGGAAAACTGGGCGCGGAAACGGTATCCCTTTCCGAATTGCAGGACGCTCTGGAAAAAAGGGGAATCCTCACTTGAGTCTTTTAGAAGAATGCCTGGAAAAGATCGTTCCGTTTTCGGAAGCATCTGCCCATGCAAATCGAATCCGGACCTCGGGAAGGATCGTCTTTACCAACGGAGTCTTCGATTTGATTCATAAGGGACATCTGACCTATTTGGCGCAAGCCGCCGAACTGGGAGATTTCCTCTGGGTAGGATTGAATTCGAACGAGTCCGTTCGTAGACTCAAAGGTCCGGAGAGACCTGTAAACTCGGAAGAAGACCGGGCCCTTCTACTCTCCTGTCTTTCCTTCGTGCATACGATCACCGTGTTTTCCGAGGAAACCCCTCTAAATTTAATTTCCCAAATCCGCCCGAACGTCCATACAAAAGGTGGAGATTATGATCCGGAAACCCTTCCGGAAGCGTCTTTGGTGAAAAATCTAGGCGGGGAGGTTCGTATCCTTCCGTTTGTCCAGGGATTTTCCAGCACGGATCTCATCCGGAGAATCCGAGGGATCTAAATCGTCCCGGGGAGAAATTCCAACCTTCCGATTTCCGGGAAAATTCCGCGAAATTCGGAGTTGGTTTTTCCAGAACCGAGAAAAACCCTGTTCCCCAAGGAAGGAGAGGGAATTGTCCAAGACCAAATTTATTTTCGTCACCGGAGGAGTGTGTTCCTCTTTAGGAAAGGGGGTTTCCGCCGCTGCTTTAGGTTGCCTTCTCGAAAGTAGGGGGTATTCGGTTTCTCTCCAAAAAATGGATCCCTACATCAACATAGACCCGGGAACGATGAGCCCGTACCAACACGGAGAGGTCTATGTAACCGAAGACGGAGCCGAGACGGACCTGGATCTGGGTTATTACGAGCGTTTTACCAAATCTAAGTTTACGCGTAAGAATTCCATTTCGACCGGCCAAATCTATAACACCGTAATCCAGAGGGAACGCAAAGGAGATTACCTAGGCAGGACGGTCCAGGTAGTACCTCATATCACGAACGAAATCAGGAACCGCATCTATACTCTCGCGAGGGAAAACGCGACCGATTTCGTGATCGTAGAAATCGGCGGAACGGTGGGGGATATTGAATCCATTCCTTTTCTGGAAGCCATACGCCAGATGCGCTATGAACACGGTCCCGCGCATGTATTATTCATCCATGTTACCTTAGTTCCCACGATCACCGTTGCCGGAGAGGCGAAGACGAAGCCTACACAACATTCCGTAAAGGAATTACTCGCTTTGGGAATCCAGCCGGACATCCTGATTTGCAGAGTCAATCAGCCGATGGGAAAAGAAATGAAGGGAAAAATCTCTCTCTTCTGTAACGTTAAGGAAGAAAACGTGATCTCGGCCTCCGATATCAGCACTTCCATCTATGAAATTCCTAAAATGTACAAAGAAGAAAAGCTGGACCAGGTAGTGTTGAAGACCTTGGGAATGGAACTGGGTAGATCCAATTTTGCGGAGTGGGAAAAGATCATAAAAAGCATCCAGTCCGCAAAATATACGGTTCAAATCGCAGTAGTCGGAAAATACATATCGTTACACGACGCGTATCGCTCGGTCTACGAAAGCCTTTCCCACGGAGGGATCGCCAACGAGGCGAATGTGGAATTCGTGAAAGTGGATCCGGAGAAAGTGGACAAAACGAACGTAAAGGATCTCTTAAAGGGAGTGCAGGGGATTCTGGTTCCCGGAGGATTCGGAGATCGCGGTATAGAAGGTAAGATTCTAGCCATCCAATATGCTAGGACGAAGGGAATTCCCTTTTTCGGAATTTGCCTGGGAATGCAGTGCGCGGTGATCGAATTCGGAAGAAACGTTTTAGGATTGAAAGAGGCAAACTCCACGGAATTCAGACCTGATTCTCCGGATCCGGTGATCTCTCTCATCGAAGAGCAAATGGATATAGACCAAATGGGAGGAACCATGCGTTTGGGTTCCTATCCTTGTAGGATTCGTAAAAATACTTTGGCTTTTACGGAATACAAACAGGAGTTGGTTTACGAGCGCCATAGGCACAGATTCGAATTTACGAATCGTTACCGTGAAGCCTTCGAAGAAAAGGGGTTGGTCTTTTCGGGAATTTCTCCCGATGAAAACTTGATCGAAATCGTAGAGATTCCGGATCATCCTTGGTTCGTAGGGGTCCAATTCCATCCGGAATTCACGGGCAAACCTACGAAACCCCATCCCTTATTTGCCGGATTCATCCGCGCAGCGGTCAAACTAACTAGGAAGGTATCATGAGCGATCGAACTGCCACTAGCCGGGACTTTTTGGACGGCACCAAAATCGGAGGAGATCATCCTTTTTTCCTTATCGCAGGTCCTTGCGTAATGGAAAATCAGGACCTCTTGGATCGGGTCTGCGGAGAGATGGTCGGAATTTGTTCCGAGCTGGGAATTCCCTACGTTTTTAAAAGCAGTTTCGATAAGGCGAACCGTTCTTCGGTCAATTCCTATAGAGGACCCGGTCTTGCCGAGGGAATCAAACACCTGGAATTCATTAAAGGAAAATATAATGTTCCCGTATTGACGGATATCCACGAGACTTCTCACATCTTACCTCTGAAGGACGTGTTAGATATCTACCAAATCCCGGCCTTTCTCTGCAGACAAACGGATTTGATTTCCGAATCCGCTAAGACGGGCAAATGGGTCAACGTAAAGAAAGGACAGTTTCTTTCTCCGCAAGATTGCAGGCATATCAAAACGAAAATACAGGAATCGGGATCGGAAAAATACATGGTCACCGAGAGAGGGACGACTTTCGGATACGGAAATCTGGTCTTCGACGGAAGGACAGTACCTATTCTGCACCAATATGATATACCGGTGATCTTCGACGCCACCCATTCCGCACAATTACCCGGAGCCGCCGGAAATAGTACGGGAGGGCAGAGAGAGTTCATCCCCAGTATCGTCAGGAGCGCCGTCGCATTAGGAATCGAAGGGCTATTCATGGAAGTGCATCCCGATCCGGAAAAGGCGTTGTCCGATGCCACGACCCAGTATCCGATCTCCCAAATCAAATCCCTTTTGAAAGAGCTGATCGGTTTGGATCGGTACGTAAAACGGGAAATCCTGAATTCGAACGAATCTAACTAAAATAGAATTCGGTGCAGCCGTGAAACTCCGTCTTTCCTTCTTAAAAAATCTCGATGCAGAGACGGTGCAAAAATACCGGATGTACGCCGGAGTCGTTCTAGGGATCGCCGCAATCGTAGCCTTCTTTTTGGTGGCTGGAAAGAAGGAAGCGAAATACACGCGGGTGGAAAACGAAAAAGAATCCGGTGCGACGGTATCGTTTAAAAAGTTCGAAAGAGACCAGTACGATCAAAGCGGTATCCTGAATTGGAAATTACGTGCGGATGAATCCTACGTTTTCGTCGGAGAAGGAAAAACCGTATTGTACGAGATAGACTTCGATCAGTTTGAAGAAGGTAAGTTCAAATCGAAACTGACCGGAGACAAAGGGGAAATCAACCATTCCACAAAGCTGATGGTACTAAACGGCAATATAAGGTTGGTTACGAACGAGGGAAGAACCTTATTGGCCAAATCTCTGGAATACAATACCGAAACCAAAAAACTATCTTCGGACGAAGAAGTGGTCGTGGAAGCGGACGGAACTAGAATCCGCGGAATAGGATTGAGAGCCGACAAGGATCTGAACAAGTTTACCATCCTTCGTCCGACCGCCATTACCCAAGGCGGAACCAATCCACTTTCCACGGCTCAGTGAAACTGATTATGGTAAAACGGGCTTTTCCATTTTTCTGTTTTTTTCTTTTATTATTTACGAACTTTTTATCCTCTCATGTTCGCCCGCCTTTGCTTTTTTCTCCGGATTCGTTGGAAAGAAAACCCATACTAGGAGTCGGGGAACCAGATCCCGCTAGAAAAGAAAGTTTTCCCACGTATTGGGGAGGAAGTTCCCTAACTCAGGAGGACAAACAGATCCAGGGAGTTAAGGTGACTTATTTTACTTTGGAAGGAGGCGCCTGGATCCAACACAAAAAGGTGAAATTATCCGCCTCCAAGATAGAGGTATTGGGCAAAGACGCATATAAAGCTTTTCTAAAGAACGGCGTGGAAGTGGACGACCAGGAAAACGGAACCACCCTGAGAGCCGGATCCGGAGATTACGATAAATATGCCGAAATCGTCGTAATCAAGGAAAGACCGAGAATGTTTTTCAAGGATAAAAGCGGTAAAACCACGGTGATCTCCGCACAATTGATCGAAAGACAACTCAGTACAAAGATCACGAAATTGACCGGCGGAGTCGTCATTTCCCATCCTGATGTCACCATTCTCTGCAAAGAGGCATTGTTTCAGGAATCGGAAAATCTGATCACGACGGATCCGAATCCGTTTCTGGTTTCCAAAGATCGATATTTGACCGGGGAAAAACTTTCCTTCTACACGAACGACAATAGGATCCTATTAGAGCAGAATACGGTGCTTTTTCAGACCTCGTATGAAAAACGACAATCCGAAAACGAGGAGGAAACCACCGAAAAAGTGATCACCATTCTTAAGGGAGATCGTTTGGAAAGCTCCTCCGACGAGAAAGGAGAAAGAATCGTCACTCTGAAAGGAAATTCCACCGTGCTCAGAAAACACCTCAAGATCACTGCGGACATTCTACAATCCGTAGGCACGGATTCGCATACGATCCGAGGTAAAAACAACATCAAGATCGAAGATCGGGAAAACCGCCTTATATTGTACGGGAATGTCTTGGATTACTTCCGAAAAGAGGAATACATGCATATTACCGATGACGGTAAAATGGAATTTCTGGACTCCAAAACGGGAGCGGTAACGACCACGATGACCGCCCAGGAATTCGAACGTTTTTTGGACAAGGGAGAGACGGTCATACGAGGGAATGTGCTCATCAAAGCGAAAGGTTCCCAAGCGATGGGTGAATACGCCACTTATGTGGAGGAAGAGGAAATCATTTATCTGGAGGGAAATCCGAGAATGGATCGGGCCGGTAAGATTTTACGGGCGGGAAAAATCCTCTTTTATCCTAGGGAAGGGCGGGCGATTCTGACCGAAGGAGTCCATCTAGGAAATTAGGAGACAAATGGGTACGACGATCCGTTGCCAAAACCTCGTAAAGATCTATAATAAGCGGAAGGTCGTGGACGGGGTCACCTTTGATATCAAAAAAGGGGAAGTGGTCGGTCTTCTGGGACCGAACGGAGCGGGAAAAACCACGTCTTTTTATATGTCCGTGGGTTTCGTTCAACCGGACTCGGGGCAAGTATTCATAGATAACCAGGACGTCACCGAGTTTCCTATGCATACTCGAGCCAAACTAGGAGTGGGATATCTCGCTCAGGAAGCCTCTATCTTTCGAAAGCTCACAGTCGCGGAAAATCTAGAAGCTATTTTAGAGACTCTGGAAATATCCAGAAGTGAAATCGTACAAAGAAGAGACGAATTGCTTTTGGAACTGCAAATTATGCGGGTCGCAAATCAAAAAGGCTATACTCTTTCCGGCGGTGAACGGAGAAGATGCGAAATCGCGAGGGCCTTGGTTACAAAACCGGATTTTATCCTTCTTGACGAACCTTTTGCAGGGGTGGATCCTATAGCGGTTAAGGACATCCAGACCGTCATCAATAGCTTGAAGGAAAAAGGCCTGGGAATCCTGATAACGGACCACAACGTGAGAGAAACCTTAAAGATCACCGATCGGGCTTATATCATGCATAGCGGTAAGATTCTCATCGCAGGAACTCCCAAGGAATTGGTGAACGACAAAGAAGCGAAGCGAATGTATCTAGGCGAGGATTTTAAACTGTGAATTTAAACCATCAGCTCGTCCAAAAGCAGACCCAAAAACTGGTCATGACTCAGGACCTGCGCCAGTCCATTGAGCTATTGCCTCTCTCCACGGTGGAGCTCGCGGACAGAATCAGCGCCGAGTTGGTGGAAAATCCTATGCTTGAAGAGGAGGCTTCTTCCGAAAGAAGCAAAAATCCGGAACTCTATTCCTCCGACGATCTTAGAAGAAAAGAAAAAAACGATTTTATAAAGAACTCCGACGTAGGTTGGCAGGATTCCTTTACTCTGGATCGACCCCAAGCCCGCGGATCCGACGCTTCGGACCGGAACCAGAAATACATAGAATCTTCCCCGAATGCACAATCTTTGTCGGAGCATCTTCTCTGGCAGCTCAGGATTTCGCCTTTGAAGGAAAAGGAGATGGAAATCGCCGAGATTCTGATTTCCATGTTGGACGACCGAGGCTTTATTCCGAAGACGGAGCAGGAATTATCCGCGGAAATCAGCGTCCCCGTAAAGACGATCCAAAAGGTGCTAGGGCAGATCCACCAATTGGATCCTCTGGGAATCGGTGCTAGGAATATCCAACAGACACTGCTCGTCCAATCCAAAATCCTGAGGCCGAACGACGAAAAACTACACGACCTGATCGAAAATCATTTAAAAGATCTGGAAAAATTGGATTACAAAGGAATTTCCAAGAAAATGGGGATTTCCATCGAAAACGTGGAGGCGATGGCGGCGGAAATCAAAAAGCTCGAACCTTTCCCCGCGACTTTATACAATCCCAAAAAACCGGATTATATCCTGCCCGATGTGATCGTCCGGGAAATAGGTGGGGAATTTAATATTCTGTTAAACGACGAATGGCTTCCCAAATTGAAGATAAACAAAGAATATAAAGGTTTTTTAAAAAAAGGCGCCAAAGATTCGGACAAAGAATATATCTCCTCCAAGCTGAATTCCGCCGAATGGCTGATTCGATCGGTCAACCAAAGAAGACAGACATTGTACAGGGTCGTCTCCGCTATCATAGAACTTCAAACCGAATTCTTTAGAAAAGGAGTCCGGCATCTTAGGCCCTTGACCTTGAAGGATATCGCCGAGCGTTTGGAACTCCACGAGTCCACTGTTTCCAGGATCACTTCCAACAAATATATCCAAACGTCTTGGGGAATCCTAGAGCTGAAATGGTTTTTTTCCTCGGGCTTGAAATCGAAAAGTTCCGAAGGGGGAATGGAATCTTCGAAAACCATCCACGATATGATCCGTAATCTGGTAAAGGAGGAAGATCCCGAAAACCCTCTCTCCGACCAGGAGATCGTGGAATTGATCGAAAAAAAAGGGATCGAGATCGCGAGACGAACCGTAGCTAAGTACAGAAAGATCCTGAAGATTCTCCCTTCCAACCAAAGAAAAAAAGTGAAATCCCTGGAGGCAAGATAACGGGAATGTCTGTGCCAGGAATCAACGTATCGAATATTTTAAAAGACCATCCGGAATTAGGGCTGAAGTTGATCGCCGGGGAAACCGGTCTGCAAAATCGGATTCATAGTTCGGAAATCAATCGACCGGGTCTCTCCTTAACAGGATTTTACGAGAGTTTTGCCCACGATCGGATCCAAATTTTCGGGAAGGGGGAATGGGCCTATCTCATTTCGAGAGAAGGAGACGGACTCAATCAGATCGCTTCGGAATTTTTCCATTTTCATCTGAATTGCATCATTTTTACCCATGGAAATTCCGCACCGCCCATATTCGTGGAATATTGCAACCGCCTGAATATTCCACTCTTGGTTTCGGACGTATCCACGCATAAATTCATCACTCTGATTTCGCAGATATTGGATCGTAGCCTTGCGCCCAGGACCATGAGACATGGAGTATTGATAGAGGTATTCGGTATCGGTATTCTGCTGTCGGGAAAAAGCGGAGTCGGAAAAAGCGAAACCGCCCTAGAACTCATCGAGAGGGGGCATCGATTGGTCGCCGACGATATGGTCGAGATCAGGCGGCTTTCCGAAAGTTATCTGATAGGAACCTGTTCCGACCTTCTCCGTCACCACATGGAAATCCGCGGACTGGGTATATTAAATATCAAAGATATATTCGGAATCGGTTCTGTCCGCGACCATAAATTGATCGAGCTCATCATCCACTTAGAAGAGTGGTCGGACGAAAAGGAATTCGATCGAACGGGTCTGGAAAATAGGACCGAAGAGGTTTTGGGTGTGCTTATTCCTCTTATCAGATTGCCGGTCCGTCCAGGACGGAATATTCCGATCATCGTAGAAACGGCGGCAATGAATCAGAGGTTAAAGAAGCTGGGCAAAAATGCCGCAGCCGAATTCAGTCAGAAATTGAATATCTATTTGCAGCAAGGTAAAGTTGAGAGAAATCCACCTCAAAATCAATGAAAATAGTACGGGTATGCACGCCCGACCGGCCTCCGTCTTCGTAAACTGCGCGTCCAAATTTCCTTGCGAGGTTTTGGTTTCTAAGGAAGGAGTGGAAGTGAACGGAAAAAGCATTATGGGTTTGATGATGCTCGCCTTAGCACCGGGACAGGAATTTTCGATCCGGGCGACCGGCGAAAAAGAATCCGAAGCCATCGATGCGTTGTCCAGGCTGGTAACGGACGATTTTGCCGTATGAACCTTTTTCCGGTTCGAAACGAGGAGAACCGATACTATCTCAGAGATTTTTTTATTCTTTTCGGCGTGGTCGCCGTCGCCGTCTTCGCAGCGGAAATTCTGCACTTCCACAGGGCGGAAGATGCGAGTATTGTGGATCGAATCCTGGTCTACGTTTATTATACGATTCCTCTATTCACTTTAGCCATAGCTGTCTCCTATTTTTATAGAAACAAAAGAAACCTGGAAACGGGCAGACTTAAAAGTTCCATCCGCTACCGTCTCTCCTTGGCCTTCCTGTTCGTGGCAATGCTTCCTTCGATCCCGATCTTTTTCCTTTCTTCGAACGTAACAGGAAGACTGTTCGAGGGATTTTACGGTTTGGATATAGGACAAGCCTTGGATGCCGGGGATTATTTCATCGGCAAGGAATTGCGCCAGGAAAAGCAGGATCTGAAAATCAAAGCCAGGCTTTTTCAGAACCTGATCAAGAAAGAAAATACGAATGTCAATTCCTTGGTGAGAAGGGCTTACGAACTGAATCTAATTTCGGATCCAGAATATTACCTAGGCTGGTATGAAAAGGGAACTCCCGTCCTCGAAACCCGTTCTTTGAAGGTTCCGCCGGACGGATCCGCATTCCTCGCGATGGAAGGGGAGACGATCGAGGAAAATCTTTCCGTTCACCCTTCCCAATCCCATTATTTCCTGAAAATTCCCTCTCCCGATCGCACCAAATACCTTTTGCTCGGAAAAAGGATTTTCGTCGGAGAAGAAGAGAAAGCGTATTCGCTTTTAAATACGAGAAAGAATTATCACAAGGCCGACCTGGCAAAAGAAAGACTTCCTTATGAATTACGAGTTACGATCAGCCTGATGATCATCATCGTATTTCTGCTTTCCATCATATTCTCCCTTATTTTCGCCAGAAAGATATCCAGACCCATCATAGACTTGGCCAATGCGACGCAAAAGGTTTCCCTAGGAGATACGGATATAAATCTTCCTCTGACAGAAGGAGGAGAGATCGGCGCTTTGGTAGAATCCTTCAATCAAATGGTGAAAGATTTAAAGTCCAAAAATCGCGAGTTGATGCATATACAGCGCGTCGCAGCCTGGAAGGAAGTCGCCCAGAGAATGGCGCATGAAATCAAGAATCCACTCACCCCGATCCAGTTGTCGGCGGAGCGAATTCGAAGAAAATTGGATGCGAGCGTGCCGATCCCTTTCCAGGAAATCGTCGCCAAAGGAACGGAAACGATCGTAGGACAGGTCAAGATCCTGGAACATCTGGTAAACGAATTCTCGGAATTCGCGAGAATGCCTGCGCCCAGATTGATCAACCAGCATCTGGAACCGATCGTTTTGGAAAGCGTCAAATTGTACGAGCATACGCCCGGAATCCAGATCGAACTCCAATTGTCTAAAAATCTCCCGGAGATTTTTTTGGATAAAAAACTGTTTTTAGGAATCATGAATAATCTCTTCAAGAACGCTGTGGAAGCGATCGCAAGGAAAAAGGCGAAAGGCGAGTTATCAGGAATCGGAAAGATACGGGTTTCCACAAAATTGGAGAGAAGGATCATGAGAAAATCCGTGGTTCTAATGATAGAAGATAATGGCACTGGAATTCCGAACGAGTACAGATCCAAAGTTTTCGAGCCGTACTATTCCACTAAGGAGGAACATACCTCCGGTATCGGTCTCGCCATCGTACAGAAAACTGTGATTGACCATAGCGGCCATATCTCGGTAGATTCTTCCGAATTGGGAGGCTGCAAATTTCGGATAGAACTACCGGTAGCCTGACAGTTTATGAAGATATTCATCGTTGACGACGAACCGGAAATCAGAAAGTCCCTCAAGGATATCCTCGAGGATGAAGATTATGAAGTGGAACATTTTGCCAACGGAAGGTCCTTTCTAAAACAATTGAAAACGGAAAGACCGGGCTTGGTGCTTTTGGACGTCTGGCTGGGGAAGGAAGACGGACTCGTTCTGTTGGACGAATGCAAGAAGATCTATCCGACTCTGCCCGTATTGATGATTTCCGGACACGGGACCATAGAGTTGGCCGTTCAAGCCACCAAAAAAGGAGCTGTGGATTTTTTAGAAAAGCCTCTATCGATCGAAAAAGTTCTGGAAGCGGTGGAAGGCGTGCTCGCGCGCCAGGAAAGGACGGAACTCCCAGAAATCAAATTGGAATACGACGAGATTCTGGGAAATTCCTTGGCGATCCAGAAAGTAAAGTTCGCGATCGCTCAAGCGGCCGCGACGAACGCAAGAGTGTTCATATACGGAGAGAACGGTACAGGCAAGGAGTTGGTTGCACGAACCATCTTCAAAAATTCCAAGAGAAAGGACCAACCCTTCGTCGAGATTAATTGCGCAGCAATCCCTGAGGAATTGATAGAATCGGAATTGTTCGGATACGCAAAAGGCGCGTTTACCGGAGCGATGGAATCTAGGATCGGAAAATTCGAAGCCGCCAACGGCGGAACGTTGTTTTTGGATGAGATCTGCGATATGTCTTTGTCCACCCAGGCCAAAGTTCTCCGAATTCTGCAGGAACAGAGATTCGAAAAATTGGGAAGTACGGAAACGGTTTCCGTGGACGTACGAATCATAGCGGCAACCAATATTCCCGTGGAGGAAGCGATCCGGGATGGAAAATTCCGCGAGGATCTCTATTATCGTTTGAACGTGATTCCGATCGTCATCCCTCCGTTGCGGGACAGAAAACCGGATATACCGCTCCTTGTGGACCATTACGTAGGTCTCACTTTGGCGGAAAACAACCTTCCCCCTAAAAAAATCGAAAAGGAAGCTCTCTCCCTCCTAGAGAATCATTTTTGGCCGGGAAATATCCGTGAATTGAAAAACGTGATCGAAAGACTTTGCATATTGACGGTAGGCGATTCCATTCGGGCACAAGACGTAAAGGATTCCCTGACGGGATTTTTGAAAGCAAACGATCTTGTGGAAAAAGGGGATTTCAAGCGGGCCAAAGAGGAATTCGAGAAGCAATATATTATAAAAACATTGCAGATGAACGAAGGAAACGTATCCAAGACATCCAAAGCTTTGGGAATAGAAAGGTCTCACTTGTATCGTAAGATGAAATCTCTCGGAATCCAGACGGAAAACGTCCATGACTAAATCCGGAGGAACACTCGCAGAACTTAAGTTGATTCTTCAGGACCTCAGATTCCTGATCCAAAAGAGGGAAATTCCCATACGTAGGAAACAGGGAGAGCCTGATCCCGAAACCATGGAATTATCCTGGAGGGAAGATTGGAATTCCACGATCGGGCAATCGCTAGGACAGACTCCGACCTTAACCGAAAATCCTTCCCATACCAGAACTCCGCCCAAAAACTTGGACAGAAATCTTTCCTGTAAATTATGCCCGGACAGACTCAGTGCGATACGACATTTCCTCGTTAAAGGAAGAAAAAAGGTTTTAGTGCTCCATTATTCGGGAGAATTCCAGGCGGGAAAACCTTCCTATGCAAAAACTTCCCCCCAGCAAATTTTCCGCTCCTCAGAGGCCGAAGAACTTTTCGATCGACTGGTCCGGAAGCAATTCGGATTTTCGATGAGAGAATTTTACTACCAAGAATTTCCCGCTTGTCTTTTCGCACAGGATAAATCCTCGGAATCGGATTGGAAGAGAAGGACGGAAAATTGCAAAGAACAAGCCAACGAAACAATCCGCCAGGAAAACATCGTCGGAATCATTCTCTTGGGCGCCGCGGCAACCTTGACCTTCGGAAAAGACCAGGCGGCGGTACTTCTCGGAAAGACGACCGAATTTTCTCCCGGAATTCCCATGGTGGTCCTACGTTCTCCCGAGGCGATTTTAGCTGCGGAAGAAAAACGAAAGAGGACGTCTTCCGAAGATCCTAGTTTCCAGGAAGCGAAGAAGAAGGAAATCGAAGTCAAGGAAAGCGTACTTTCCCAATTGAATCTATTTCATTCGCTTATCAAGGACAGAATTTGATTCGCTACGCCGAAATCGCCTTCGACCTACCCATACAAGAAGACACCTTCACTTACGAAGTAGAACCAAATACGCAGGTCGGAGTACGGGTTCTGGCCCAGCTCCGAGGGAGGAAAGAAGAAGGCATCGTAATTTCTACGCATTCCAACGAACCCAATTACTCCGTCTTAGCCGTGGAGAAAGTAATCGATAAGATACCGATCGTCACGGAAGACCAGATCCGATTGGCTTATTGGATGAAGGAACAGTACCTCTCTTCTTTAGGCGAATGCATTCATAAAATGATTCCGAAGGGTAGAAGACATTCGAAAGTTACATTTTCGGAAGCGGAAGTCGAAGCGGAACCTCTACCTCTGAACGAGGAGCAAAATAAGGCGTTTCGGGGAATCAAAAAAGATTTCGGAAAAGAATCGGTCCATCTTCTCTTCGGAATCACAGGAAGCGGAAAAACGGAGGTCTATCTACATTTGATCCGGGACCTCTTAAAGGAAACGGACCGAGGAGCGCTCCTGCTTGTTCCCGAAATCGGATTAACGTACCATATTATCCGAAAATTAGAAGCGGTCTTTCCCGGCCAAGTCGCCTTACTCCATTCCGCTCTTAAGGTCTCGGAGAGATTCAAAGCGTACACGGACCTGCTTCTCGGCCGTAAGAGGATAGCCGTCGGGACCAGGTCCGCGGTCTTTTCTCCCGTCCCGAAATTGGGACTCGTCATTATAGACGAAGAGCATGACGGTTCCTTTAAGGAACATTCCAGTCCCAGATACCATGCCCGCCAAGTCGCTCTCCAGAGATGCAAAGAAAATCGGGGGGTATTGGTTCTGGGGTCGGCGACGCCGGCACTCGAAGTCTACCATTTGGCGATCAGCGGAAAGATCGGATTACAGGTGTTGAGCAAGCGCCCAGGAAACGCGATCCCGCCCGTCGTACGGATCGTGGAAAACAAAAAGGAATCCCGTCTTCTTAGCTCGGACCTTACGTTCGCGATCAAACAGAGATTGGACAGAAAGGAACAAGTCATTCTGTTATTGAACCGAAGAGGTTATAGCCCTTTATTGTATTCGGAAAGGGAAAAATCCTACGTTCCCTGTCCGAACTGCACTTCTCATCTTTGCTTCCACAAAAAAGGAACCGTGATCTGTCATCTTTGCGGTTTCAAAGATCTCTTATCCAGATTGGAAGCTCAAAGGGGGGAAAATCTGATCCTCCTGGGAACCGGAACACAGAAATTGGAGGAACACCTTCTCGAGTCCTTTCCGGGTTCCAGAATCGAGAGATTGGACCAGGATTCGATCCAAGATCGTTCGTTATTAACCGAAGTGATCGATCGACTCGTAAAAGGGGAAATAGATATCCTGACAGGCACCCAGATGATCTCGAAGGGCTTAGACGCGGGAAGAGTCACTCTCGTGGGAGTTCTGAACGCGGGTATAGGTCTGGGCTTGCCCGATTTCAGAGCAGGTGAAAGGATTTTTTCCTTGATGACCCAAGTCGCGGGAAGAGCGGGGAGGGCGGAGTTGCGAGGAGAAGTCCTGATAGAAACGCATACTCCCGACCATCCAGTCCTACAAATGGCAATCCATCAGGATTACGTAAAATTTTACGAATCCGAACTACCGATCAGAAAAGAATTGTTTTATCCTCCGTTTTCCAGATTGGTCAGAGTTCTCGCGAGATCGACGGACGAATCCGCCTCCGCCAAAACGATCGAAACGGTTTCGGGCCTGCTTCAAAAACACCTTCCGGAACCGAATTCCGTCCTTCTCGGTCCGGCACCCTGTCCTTTCTATAAAATAGATAAGAATTTTCGAAACCATATCCTGATCAAGACATCCTCTCCGGGAAAGTGGAGAGAAATCTTACGACAGGAAATCCGCCCCTTAAAGATTCCGAAAAACGTTTACTTGGAATTGGATTTTGATCCTGTGGATCTAGTCTGATGAAAATCGCTTTTTTCGGCACGCCGGAACATTCGGCCAAACTTTTTCGTTCTCTGCTCGAAACTCCCGGGATCGAGATCCTATTCGCCGTGACGAATCCGGATCGGCCGAAAGGCAGGAGCAAAACTCCCGTTTTCAGCCCGGTCAAGCAGGCCGCTTTAGAGAAAGGCTTACCGGTATTTCAATTCGAATCGATCCGAAAAGAAAAGGAAAAAGCTCTGGAGGAATTTTCCCGCTATTCCGCAGAACTCTATCTGGTTTTCGCATACGGTTCCATATTGCCGAAAGAGGTATTCGAATTTCCTCGATTCGGAACGATCAATCTGCACGGTTCTCTTCTTCCGGATTTGAGAGGGGCTTCTCCCGTTCAAACCGCTCTTTGGAAAGGTTACGACAAGACAGGAATCAGCATCCAGTACATCGGAGAGAAAATGGATGAAGGGGATATTATCCAGGAAGCGGAAATTCCGATTTCCCTCCAGGATGATACAGGAACCTTGATGGATCGAATTACGGAATTGGGAACGGAACATCTAGGAAAACTTCTCGCCGGACCGAGAACGAACCCTTTTGCTTCCCGGCCTCAGGATCCTTCCTTGGCAACCTATTGCGCGAAAATCAAACCCGAAGATCGAATTTTGGATTTTACAATTTCTGCAAGGGAAGTCCACGATCGAATCCGGGCTTTGGCCCCCGAACCGGGAGCAGTTTGTCGTTTCCGAGACAAGAGGCTCGTCCTTCACCAAACCAAGTGGACGGGGGAAAGGGACGAGGGGGTTCTACCGGGGAAATTGAAACGAATGGACAGAAAAACCCTTCTTTTCCAGTGTGGAGATGGTCTGTTCCTGGAAATCCTTTCCCTCCAACCGGAAAATAAGAACCGTATGAGCGCCTCGGATTTCCTAAACGGTTTCCGTATCACAGAAGAGGACCGGTTCGAGTGACAAAGGAAGAATTCCGTTCCAAATACCTCCCCGTCGGAGGTTATTTATTATTCATCGCTTTCGGCTTAGTCGTTTTTTTTATCGCAGCCTTCTTGGTGGTTTTCGTACGGACCAAGAGCGCCACTCTCGTTGTGATGCCGGATGTAGTGGGAAAGCCTTACAACGAAGTCCACAACGAGCTGAACAGACTTCAATTGAAAGTACGCTTGGAATCCAAAAGATATCCGGATAAGACGGACGGAATCATCATCTACCAATCCATCCGTCCCGGCAGAGAGATCGAAGCCGGTTCCAAAGTTTCCTTAACCGTTAACGTGGGATTGGATCGTTTGGTCATGCCAGAGCTCAAAGGACAGACCCTAGCTTCCGCAAAAAATGCGATGGAAAAAGTTCTTTCCGGAGAAACGTACGTTTCCTTGCAACTCGGAGGAATCACCTACGTGGAAGCGAAAAACGGGGAATTGCCGGATACGGTTGTGGATCAAATCCCGGAAGCGGGAAAAAATACGACCGCGAGAGAGAAAGTGTTTTTGTTAGTCACCAAGGCCGCCGGAAAGAAGAAAGAGGGAGATCCGCAGACTTTCGAATTCAAACCGGGGGATTCTTACGTGTTTGCACAAAGAGTTTTGGCGAGGAACGGAATTCCTTCCAAAGCGGAAATTTTGGAGACCAAGTTCCGTCCTGAAAACGGGAAAATCGAATCCGTACAAAAAAACGGATCGGAATACAAATTCAAGGTATTCTACTTTGAACCGGAAGATCGGATCGAAAGCGGGTATGAGAGATTCGAATATAAGATCTCCGATAATGGAATTTACAAATTGGTAGTGAAGGACCAAAAGGACGCTTCCAAACAGTTGGAAATTTCCGCACCCACGCAATACCAGGAAGGCGAAAAACTCCAAACCGTATTTTATCGGGCCGGTGACGTGACCCTGGTTTTGCTGGACCAGTCCGGCTCAAAAGTAAAATCAAAAGATTACGAGAACGAACTTTGAAGATATCCGCCTCCATTTTAGCAGCTCAATTAACTTCTCTTTCCTCCCAAATCCCTTCGTTTCAACAAGAAAGCATAGATCTGATCCATATGGATGTGATGGACGGAAATTTCGTTCCTCAGATCAGCTTTGGAGAAGCGATCACGAAGGAAGTCAAAGGAATGACCTCTATCCCTTTGGACGTTCACCTGATGGTGGAAAAACCGGAAAACCACGTAGCAAAATATTTCGAACTCCATCCTTACTGCATTACCTTTCATGCGGAAACCACCCGTTTTCCGATCCGGCTCGCCCAGGAAATCAAAAAGAGCGGAACCAAAGTCGGAGTTTCGCTGAATCCGGGCACTCCGGTACAGGTTCTGGAAACACTGCTGCCTTACTTGGATTTGGTGCTGATCATGACTGTGGAGCCCGGCTTTTACGGACAGAAATTCGTGGACGGAGGCTTGGAAAAAATCCGCAAAGTCAAATCCCTAATTTCGTCCTTTCCCATAGAACTAGAAGTCGATGGTGGAGTGAACGATTCGAATATTCGGGCTCTCGCGGAAGCAGGCACGGATATTTGCGTAGTTGGGGCAGGCCTATTCAAAACCGGGACACCCAATGACAACGGCAAAAAACTCAAGAAAATCGCGGTAGGCGCAGCCTAGCTTCTCGTAATAGAAAAAATCCAAGACCTTTCCCCCTTCGCAAATGGGATATGTTCTTGACATAAGAGTTCCGTTCTAAAAAATGGCTTATTGAGGCGGACCGGATTTCGGCTCGCCTTCCTATCCAAACGAAGGATTTTTACTTTGGTTAAGATTAGACTACAAAGAACCGGAGCCAAAAACAACCCGCACTACCGGGTCGTGGCCGCAGACAGTCGTTCTCCGCGTGACGGAAAGTTCATCGATATTCTCGGACATTATCACCCTGCCGAAATCAAGGAACAGACCACGTTAGACAAGGCAAAAGTTTTAGACTGGCTTAGAAAAGGCGCCCAACCTACCGGGACCGTTCTGAACCTCATTAAAAACGAGGGAATCTGGGCGGAATACAAACAAGCCGCTAAGAAATAATGGAAGAATTAGTCCGTTATATCGTTACTTCTCTAGTGGACCATCCGGAAGAGATTTCCGTAACGGAAATAGAAGGCGAAGAACAAACCGTTCTGGAGTTACGGGTTTCTCCCAAAGACGTGGGAAAAGTGATCGGTAAAAACGGAAGAATCGCAAAGTCTCTCCGTGCGATCCTTACGGCAGCCTCGGTGAAGGCCGGCAAAAATATCTCCTTAGAAATTATTGACTGACGACCGGATTCTTGTCGGAAAGCTGGGCAAACCTTTCGGATTGAAAGGTTTGGTCCGGCTGGTAGCACAGGATAGTTCGGTTCCTTCTCTCCAACTCCCTCTTTCAGTCAAACTCAAGTTCCGAGGAAAACCGGATATGGATCTGGTCTTACTCGAAGCAAAGGTTCATTCCGGTAAAATCCATCTTTTGTTCCAGGGTTATTCTACACCCGAAGACTCAGCGAAATTGACAGGGGGGGATCTATTTGTCGATCCCAGCCATTTTCCGCCTAGCAAAGAAGGAGAATTCTATCTTTTTGAACTGAAAGGGTTGAAGGGAATCCGGGAAAATGGAGAAGATCTAGGTTGGACTCTCGTAGATCTTATGGAAAATCCTGCCCATCCGATATTGGTATTTCAAGCTCAAGAATCGGATCAAGAGGAAATTCTTATTCCATTTCTGGAAATCTATGTAGGCGAAATACGCTTGTCGGAAAAGAGGATCGTACTTAGGAATCCGGAGGTTTGGAATGAAGTTTAATTTCATCACGCTATTCCCTTCTAAGATTCAGTCCTATTTTGCCGAAGGCCTGCAGGAAAAAGCGATCCGAGCCGGGATCTTTTCCGTTCATACCGTTCACTTACGGGATTACTCCAATAACAAACATTTCAAGGTGGACGACACCCCTTATGGGGGTGGGCCAGGAATGTTATTAAAAGTGGAACCGGTGCATTTGGCATTGCAATCTCTGGGGGAACAAAAAGGGCTGGTGATTGTTCCGACGCCTTCCGGAATTCCTTTCACACAAGAGGTCGCAGTTCGTCTAGCCAAACGAAAAGGTCCGATCACTCTGATCTCCGGATATTACGAAGGCATCGACCATCGAGTTTCCGAACATCTTGTTGACATAGAGCTATCCCTTGGAAATTATGTAATTTCAGCCGGAGATTTGGCCAGCCTTTGTATCGCGGACGCCGTGTCCAGGCTTTTGCCCGGATTCATGGGCGACCAAGAAAGCCTGGAAGACGAGTCGCATAACGATCAAAACGTATTGGAGTATCCTCAATACACGAAACCCTCCGAGTACAACGGATGGAAAGTTCCGGAAGTTTTGCTGAGCGGAAATCACGCTGCGATAGAATCCTGGCGTGAGAAGAATAGAAAAAGAATCGACCCCGAGAAAACGAGGAATCTATGAAAGAACTTCTGAAAGGCGGATTGCCCACGGATCAAAATCGCACCCTGAATTTCAACGTCGGGGACACCGTTAAGGTACATTATAAAATCCAAGAATCCGGAAAAGAGCGCATTCAGGTATACGAAGGAGTAGTCATTTCCATCTCAAACGGCGGAAACGGAAAATCTTTCACGGTTCGTAGGATCTCCTATGATGTAGGTGTGGAAAGGGTTTTCCCACTGTATTCTCCCAGAATCGCGAAGATCGAATTGATTCGGAAAGGTCGAGTTCGTCGTTCTAAATTGTTCTTCCTACGGGAACGCTCAGGGAAATCCGCTCGTATCCGCGAACTGAAAGGCGGTAAAATTCTGGTTGCAGAAGATAAAAAGCGTCAGGCTGCGGAAGAAGCTGCAGCAGCTTCCGCTGCGACTCCTGCTTCCGAATAAGAATTGCCCGCGGGAAACTTCGAACCCGAAGAATCCCGTTTTTACCCGCAAGGAATCCCTTGCGGGATAGATGAAGCCGGTCGGGGCCCTTACGCAGGACCTCTCTCTATCGCTCTCGTTTCCTTTTTTCCCCAACAATTCGATTCGATTCTAAAGGGCGCTCTTTTACCAGGGTTAGACGATTCCAAGAAACTCTCGGAATCCAAGAGGGAAAGACTCTATTCCGAAATCCTGGAAATCGCTCCCATTCGTTGTCACACTTTCGTTTCCCATTCCTACATCGACCGTTTCGGAATCAATCGTGCAGTACTGGAAGGAATCGCTAAATGTTACAGGTTAGCGCTCCGTTCTCCGATCACAAAAGAAAGGGGGGAACCGTTCCTGCTCATAGACGGAAATTACAATTTTTCCAAATATGTCGAATCCAACTTTCTTCGGAATAGGTCACACTATTATACGAAAGGGGATTCCCGGATCGCAAGTATAGCTGCGGCTTCCATTATCGCAAAGGTTGCCAGGGATCGCTGGATGAGAGGAATCGCTTCCAAATTTCCAGGGTACGGTTTCGATTCCCATAAGGGTTACGGAAGCGCAAATCACGAAAAAGCGATCCGAGCCTTGGGTCTCTGTAGAATCCATCGTTTGTCCTTCACGAAAAAATTCCAATGAGTCCGATCCCGCCAATTCCATTTTATCCGAAAGAATTTCCCAGAACACCGAACGTGAAAGGACCGGAAGCCGATCCAGTCAAAAACATGGATTCGATCGGATTCGTGCGGCTGATTTCCCATCCGGAAGCGTTCGATGGAGAATCCAAGGAAGCGCCTTTCTTTCGTGTTTGGGTCAGGGAGGGAAGCCGGGAAGGAAAGGCTGTTCTATTTTGGGAAGGACAAAACAGGGAAATCAGAACCGAAACGCCTTTAATCGAAGGGGAAGAACTGAAACTGGAAAGGTTTTTAACCCAACAAGGTACTAAGTGGAAAATACTAGAAAGGCGACTAACGGAAGGGGGAGAAATCGAAGAGCCGATCCCGCTCTCCAAAACGGGCGTTCTTGCCACATTGGAAAAACTGCTGAGACAAGAAGACGGGCCCCAGTCTCAGGAGGGAATCCTTTCTTTTCTAAAGACGTATTTTCCATTCTTGGATTGGAAAGGGGAAACTCCCTTTTTTTCCTGGAAATTGGGAGAAGAAGACCAAGCCGAGGGTTATCTAGGGAAGGACCAAAAAGGGAAAATCTTCGTGCTTAGGATCGAGTCTAAAAATGGTGGGCCGAGTCTCTATCGCTTCCATTGGAAAAAGGAGGACGCTACGGACTTGATTTTAACCGCAACTTATAGTAGCTTTAAAATGTACTTGCACATGGGGGAAAATCGGAAAAAATTCAGGGAATTTCTGGAGAAAAACGGAGTAAAATTCCGGGAGGTTCGAATTTCGTACAAACCTTCCTTTCAAAGGAGGGAATGGAGCGCTTGAAGCTAGGAATCGCCCTTAAATTCGTTCCGAAACAAGATACCGCACCGAAAGTCGTCGCGACCGGGGAAGGTTTTTTAGCCGATCACATTCGACGAGTGGCAGAGAATCATCGGATTCCTATCGTATCCAATCCGCCTCTAGCGGAGTCCTTATATTCTCTCCAGGCAGGAGAGGAAATTCCGGAGAATTTGTATAGAGCTGTAGCGGCGGTTTTCGCATACTTGTTAGGAGAAAACGAAGCAGGCGAAATGTTTTAAGGAATTGAAAATGAAAAAAGTAAGTGTTGCGGAACTGAAACCGGGGATGAGATTCACCAAACCCGTTTATCTGGACAAGGAAAACCTTTTTATTACTTCCAATACACCGATCACGGATTCCGATTTGGAAAGGTTGAAGAGGTTCGGAATCACGGAAGTGCTTACTCACGGGGATCCTTTGCAAATCAATACGGATCCGGAATTTTTAGAAACCCAGATAGAGGACGTCATTCTAAGCACGATCGTAGATGAAGACCTTCTACCGCTCAAGGGAATCTACGACAACCTGAATCGAATCAAGATCCAATTTTCCTCGTTGTACAAAGCCACGTTCAACGTAGTTCAGGACGTATACAGAAAAGCGGCCGAAGAGAAGACCTTCGAATACGGTCCGATCCGGGACCAAGCCGAGGCAATGGCGGACTTCGTAAGAACCCACAGCAATCTTTCCTATCTGATCTTAGGGATGAACAACCCGGGGTATTATCTGTATAACCAGATCACAAACTCCACTTTTTACGCTCTCATCATCGGGAAATTGCTGGATTATTCCCGCCCAAAAATGGTGGACCTTGCTATTTCCTGTTTGGTCGCAGACGTGGGGATGACAAAGGTTCCGGCGACCATTTCCGAAAAAACGGACCAACTGAACGACGAGGAATACAAATCGATCCTAAAACACACCATCATCGGATACCAAATTCTGACCCAGAGGATTAAGATCAAGAACAGCCTAGCCGTGGTAGCTCTCCAGCACCACGAAAGATACGATGGAAAAGGGTATCCGCAAAAATTGGCGGGAGCGTCCATCGAAGAAGCGGCGAGAATCTATGCGATTGCCGACAATTTTTCCGCGTTGATCACGAACCGTCCGCATCGCAAAAGGATTCTTCCGCACGAGGCGATCAAGTCCATGATCAGCATGGACGTGGGAAAGTTCGATTTAAAAATCGTGCGCACTTTTCTGAATCACGTATCCCTATACCCGGTGGGATCCTGCGTGGAACTTTCCGACAAGCGGATCGGGATCGTGCTTAGCTCCAATCCGGATAAACCTCTCAGGCCTAGTATCCGCATTCTAAAAGACGAATACGGAACTTTCGTTCGCCATCTCATTCTTGTGGATTTGGTGAAGGAGAACCATCTCTTTATCGTTAAGGCTCTGGACCTGCAGGACGTTACGGGCAGTCACTGATACGATCGAGTTCTGAAACATTCCGTCCCCGAGCTTTCCGGAACCGTTCCAAATATGAATCGTTTCCGGGAAAATCGAGCGAAAGGAATTTTAGGCGAGGAGATCGTTACCTCATTTCTCATACGGGAAGGCTACACCGTTCTTACGCGGAACTTTCGCATTCGAATCGGTGAAGCGGACATAATCGCCCGAAAGGGGGAACACCTTTTCTTTATAGAAGTCAAGTTCTGGAGTTCTACCGGGTTCTCCCATCCGTTGGAAGTCTTCTCCGTAGGAAAAAGAAGAAAGATGCGCGCGGTCGCCGAGGCTTATTTGAACAAGAACGTTTCCTTGAAGGGGTGTTCTGTCTCTTTTTGTTTGGCCTTTTTAAACGAAAAAAGGGAACTGAATTTTTATCGTAACCTATTCTGAAAACCATCGTTAAGGCTTCCGGCATTCGAGTCGATTTTCGAATTGTCTGCGGGTTCTCAAGGATGAGGACCTCAAATCGTTACAAGGAAGTAACTATGAAAAGCATCCAAATTCTCGGTAACCTGGCCGAGACCGATCCTTTCGGTCCCGATCCGGTCATTCTGAGAAAACGAGGAATTCCGATCAAAAAGCGGAAATTCGAGGACTACAAAAAGAAAATCGAGGACGAAAGTTATATCGATTTTGCGATCGATAAGATCGCTATGGAACTCTCGCATTTCCTGTCCAAATAACCACAAACACAAACACGTCGAAAGAACCTAAGTTCAGGCAGCGGCCCTGTTTTCCGGAAACCATCCGGAATTCAGGAAAACAAGGGCCTCCTCCAAATCCCTCTCCTCAATCTCGTTTCTCCCATCTAAATCCGCGATCGTTCTGGCGATCTTCCGTAACTGGAGCATTTTCCGAATACTTAAGCTTCTTTTACGAACCGCTTTAGAAACCAATTCCTCCGATTTGGAGGAAAGAGGGATCCACCTAAGTATTTCCTCTCCTCTAAGTCTTCCGTTATAGAGTTTTCCCGTTGCTGCCAGAAGTCGTTTTTCCTGCCTCTCGGAAGCCGATCGGATCGATTCCCTAAGTCGGACGAGATCTATTTTTACTCTTTCCCGGTTCGGTTTACTTCCGGTGCCTAGATGGAGAAAAATTTCGATTCGGTCCAAAAAAGGACCGGTAATCGCCGACTGGTAGGATTGAACTTTCGAAATTTTGCAAATACAAACATCATGCGAGGATTGGTAGAATCCGCACGGGCAGGGATTGGTGGCTCCGATCAGCAAAAAGGGAGAAGGGTAGGTGACCGAACCCGAGATTCTAGAAACCGTTATATAACCCTCCTCCATAGGTTCCCGCAAGGCCTGCAAATGATTCGGTTTAAACTCGGCCAATTCGTCCAAAAAAAGAATTCCATGACCCGCTAAAGTGACTTCCCCCATGCGTAAGGAACTGGAACCGCCCACGAGAGCCACGTCCGAAGTCGTATGGTGAGGACTCCGAAAGGGTCGCGATGCTTCCGGAACGACGATCTGTTCCTGAAGGGATCTTAAGGATAATAGGTCCAGGGCTTCGCTTTCCCTAAGCGGCGGTAGAAGCGAATACCCCAAGCGGGCCAACATGCTTTTTCCGGCGCCGGGCGGGCCTGAAAGTAGGCAGTGGTGCCAGCCCGCAGCGGAAATCTGAACGGCTCGCAAACCCGGCATTTGGTCCCGATAGATTTCCAACGAGTCCGGAAGCTGTTGGAATTTGATTCGGACGGAAGTTTTGGGCTCCGACAAAACCTTTCCCGATAAAACGGATTCCAGCTGATTGAGATGCTTGATCGAAATCACAGGAATACGGGTTTGTAACGCAGCTTCCTCCCGATTTTCCCAGGGAACGACAACCGCACGATACGATCCGGATTCCAACTGCCTCAGAATGTGTAAAATCCCCCGGACAGGTTTTACGCTCCCATCCAATCCGAGTTCCCCGAGCCAGAGGAGATTCTTTCCCGTTTCCGGGTCCGGGCATTGGCCGGTGAGGTGCAAAAGTCCGACGGCAATCGGCAAATCCAGATATGTGCCCTGTTTTTTACGACTGGCGGGGCCCAGATGCACCAAAACATTTGCGAGAGGAGATTCGAATCCGCTATTTTCGATGGCGACCCGGATCCTGTCCGAAGATTCTTTGATAGAGGTGGCCGCCAAACCGGTAATCGTAAATCTAGGAATCCCTCGTTTTACGTTCACCTCCACCTGTACAGGAAACGCCTGGGTCCCGTCCAAAGAAGCGCCTTTCAATCGAATCAGTCTGTTTTCCTGCATGCGCAAACAGGTGCAAGAAACCCGGATTCGACCGCTTTTTTTCGAAAAACTAGTTTATCCCTTCCGGTAACCGAGTAACCTATGCCAGAAATGGTGCGAATCCTCGTTTTTCTACTGGCTTTGCTGACCTTCCAGTGCGGCTCCCGGTTGATCAAACAGGATAAATTATCCAATATCAATACTTATTACCAAGATAAGGTCTATGCCTTAAAGCGGGACACCAAAGTTTCCGCGACGGAGACTTTTAAAAAGGGAATGTTGGTGCGGATATATATAGAATCGACTCCCTCTCTCATAAAAGTCAAATGCTTCCCCGCTGACCAAAAGCGGGAGCACGCGATCGGAAGGTTATTGGCTTACCAGGTGAACGAGGATTTCGAAAAAAGATCCATTAAGATAGAAGATTTGGATAAACTGATCGACAATGAGCTCACGGAATACAAAAAGAAAAAGTAGGAGACCGAATCTCCCCGGTTCAAGAACCGAAGTACGGCGGACCGATATTAAATACGTGAACCGGACGATTCTCTATCTTCCATTGATCTCTGCCCTAGTCGCTTCCTCTCTATCGGCGGATCCGTTAAAGAATTACGATTCTGCGATCAACGATTACGCAAGCAAAGACTCCTCCTTTTTTACCGATCGGGAAGAAAGGAAAATCAAACAATTGTTCTCCCAATCTCCCGAAGAGTGGCAGGCAGATAAATATTCCGCAGTCAGTTATCATAAAGACAAATCGAATCTAGAATTGCCGTCCTTTATCAATATTAATCCGATCATTTCCTCCAGAATCGTTCACCAGAGCGGAGTCATCATCAAGAATTACGTCGTAAAACCGAAGGATACGTTATTCCGGATCGCAAAAAGCCTGAAAACCACCGCAGCGAGGATCACGGAAGCGAACGGATTACAAAAAGGATCCGTTCTTAAGGTCGGACAGAATTTAAACGTTCCGGTCAAGGTAGCGAATGCCACCAGACAAAAAATAGAGCACCGTAGAGTTTTTCTGACTCCGGTCGTAAATTCGCGTGTCACTTCCCGATACGGACGGAGAAAGGATCCGTTTCACACGGGAGGCGGCGGTTATCATACCGGAATCGATTTAGCCGGGCCGCAAGGAGCGCCGATTCTCGCGTCCGCGGATGGAACGGTTTCCTTTGCAGGTATTAACGGCGGATACGGAAACAGCGTGATCGTAGACCATGGCAACGGCTACAAAACTATGTATGCACATTGTGCGAAAATAACCGTGGAGCAGGGAACCAAAGTCCGCGCAGGCACGGTCATAGGTGGAGTAGGTCGCACCGGTTCTGCCACTGGTTCCCACCTTCATTTCGAAGTGTTTCTGAATGGAAATAGGATCAACCCGGAGATCGCCCTAAGGAAGACTTTGAAGATTGTCACTAACCTGGAGACAGGAAAAGTGGCGAAACTCTAAAACCTCCGAAGAAAGTACTTTGAAAGTATGGTTCCGTTCCTTCCACCCGATAAAGGGCGAAATCGTACGAAAGGTTCAAATCACCACTACCCATGAACGCGTTTTTTATCGAGCTACGGAAAAATACTTTTTACGCACTGATTCCGATCGTAATTTTATTTTCCCTTTCCCTGGCTTATCTGTTCCGGGGAGTGCTCCTATTATTTCTTACACCCGACATCCAGACGGGAGCTTCTAATGCACCTGTTCGTAGGACGGCTCCTCCGATCACAATCGCTATGTCCTCTTACGAGGAGATGGTGACCGGAAACCTGTTCCGGGGTAGTCTCGCTCCGGTGGGCGAGGCTGCGGCAGGAGCGGAAGGAGGTGCCCCTCCGGATTCCGGAGAAGGGGAAGATATGCGGGTTACGGGGACTCTCAGCGGGCATTGGAGCTTTGCCAGAGTCACGATTCTGGAAAAAGGAAAGCAGGCCGCAGAGGAATTCGCGACCGGGGAAACGGTCGGCGGTTATAAAATCAAGACCATCAACCTGACTCATGTTGTACTGGAAAAAGGGGGAGGCTCCCTAAAAGTGGAAATCGGCCAGACTCCCGGAGAGGCCAGGACGAAGCTGGCGGGCGGTCCCCCAGGCGCTGCGGATCCTGGCGCTAAAAGCTCGGGAGATTCCATCCGGAAAGTCCTTTCCAGACAGGACGTGAATAAAAAATTGAAGGATCCTACCGCCATATACAAGAACGCCAGGTTCGGTCCTTTTATGGAAAATAACGCGATCACCGGATACAAAATCTATAGTATAGGAAACGACCATATTTTCTACGCTCTGGGAGCCCGTAGTGGAGACGTGGTCCGAAGGGTAAACGGAATGCCCTTAAACGAAACGGAGAAAATGTTGGAGATCTGGAACTCCGTCAAAAATGCCGAAAAAATATCCGTAGATGTGGAAAGAGGAGGGAAGGTGCTCTCCTATGAATTTATCATTCGAAATTGAAGGTTGCATGCGTAAGTTAAATCCAAAAGTCAAATATCTAAAGACGGCAACGATTACCCTGTTGCTTTTGATGACTTATACAGAGACAATACATTCCCAATCCACAAAGAAAGGGACCAAACGTTCGACTCCTACGGAAGACTCCAAAGAAAGGACTTTCTTCGCAAATTGGAGAGATACGGAGCTGAACGATTTCTTAAAAGGGATGAGCGCCATCCTAAAGAAGAATATCCTTTTGGATGAAAGCCTGAAAGGAAAGAAAATCACCATCATCTCTCAAAAGGAAATTCCCGTTAAAAACGCCTTCCCTTTTATGAAGGCAGTTCTGGAATCTATGGGGTTCGCGATCGTAGAAGAGGCGGATCTGATTACGATCGTAAAAATGAAGGATGCTCTTGCAAGATCCTCCTTTATCCGTGTGGGCAAGGAGCCTATTTCGGAGACGGAAGCGACCGACAATCGGATCATCACCCAAATCATTCCCGTAGAGAACGTTAAACCGGAGGAACTAGAGCCGGTTTTAAAGAGGCTGACATCCCCGAATACGGATATCATCGTTTACAGGAACACGAATACCATCGTGCTTTCCGGATCCACAGCCGACATCAATAAATTATTGATTTTAGTAAACGAATTGGACGCCAAAGCGAGCGAAGGCACTCCCGGGTCTGTGTCTTCCGCCGGAGACATTCATATTTATACTTTAGAGCATAGCGAGGCCGAAAAAATCGCCGCTACTCTGATTAAATTGGACAACCCCGTCGTCGGAGACCAACCCACACCGGTTTCCAACCAGCCGGGAGTTCCTCCTCCCCCGCCTGCAAAAGTGGAAAAGATCAAGGCGGTTTCCCACAAAGAATCCAATTCTGTCATTGTCACGGCTACCGAAGCGGAATGGAACGAAATCCGGAAAATCATACGAATCTTGGATTCTTCCAGAAAGCAGGTTCTGTTGGAAGTTCTGATCGTGGAACTTTCTTCCAACGACCAAAACGATTTCGGTATTGATTGGCGTTACCTAAACCAGGGACCGTACGGACAATTCAACTCCGGTCTCGCGAAGGAAGGAAATATCATCAATTCCAGCGGGAGAATGAATCCGAATGTGAATACGCTTTCCGGCTTCTCTCTCGGATTCGTCCAAGCAGGCTCCCAGCAGATCTTGGGGATTTTGAGTGCGAATCAAGGAAACGAGAATTTCAACGTTCTTTCGGCACCGCAAGTGCTGACCTTGGACAACCAGGAGGCCGAGATCAACGTCGGGCAGGACGTTCCGGTCCGTACCCAAAGTAGAAACGCGGGTTTGGGAGGGGCAAACGCGGTCACAGTCGACCAATACGAGTATCGTCCGACCGGAATCAAACTGAAATTCACACCGCATGTAAATAAGAACAATAAGATCACTTTGGACTTACTCCAGGAAATTAAGAACATCGCCTCCATCGCGCTTTCCGGAGGAAACCCAACCTTCAATAGAAGGGAAATAAAAACGACGATCACATTAGACAATCGACAAACGATCGTGATCGGAGGTCTAATCTCCAGTGATAAGGAGAAACGGCTGATCAAGATTCCACTTCTGGGCGATATCCCTTATTTGGGATGGGCATTCCGAAGAACTACGGAGCAGAATAAGAAGACCAATCTAATGGTTTTCATTACTCCACATATTTTGGACAATCGGGAACTTGCGGACAAGATGACCGCCAAGAAAAAGCTCCAGCAAGAACGTTACGAACTGGAGAGAGAAAAGATCCTGAATCGGGAAACTACGATCAAAGAAAGAGGGGAATAGAAAATGAAAACTCTAGGCGATATACTCGTCGAAGAGGGAATCATCTCCCCGAAGGATCTGGAGGATTCTCTCAAGCTCCAGAAAAAAAACAACCTCTCGCTCGGACATATCCTGCAAAAGAAAGGGATAGCGGGGGAAGTGGACGTTCTCAAAGCCATGGCTCGTCTGTACAGGATGAACTTCCAGGAAAAGCTGGAGTTCAAAGGGATGGAAGAGGCATACCAAAAAATCCCTTTGAAACTCATCCAAAAAAGTAGACTCGTCCCTTTCGAAATTTCCAAACATACCGTGAAAGTGGCGATCTCGGATCCGAGCGATCTTCATCCGATGGACGACGTGCGTTTTTCTCTCCGGGAATTTAAGGTGGAGTTCGTGCTCGCGCCCGAGCCAGAAATCATGAGAATCATACATTCTCATTTCGATACCACTTCCGCAGCGGCCAAAGACCTTCTAAACGAGATGGAGGGAAGCTTTTCGGAACTTGCGGAAGGTTTCGATAACGAGACCATCGATTTGTCGGACGACGCTCCGATCATCAAGATGGTAAACGTCATCCTTTCGCAAGCGGTAAACGAAAGAGCTTCCGATATACACGTCGAGCCTTACGAAAAAAGTCTAGTCGTTCGTTACAGGATAGACGGGATTCTGCACAATGTACTCAGTCCTCCGAAATCCTATCACGCCGGAATCACGTCCCGTATCAAGATCATGTCCAACCTGAATATCGCGGAGAACCGTCTTCCCCAAGACGGAAGGATCAAACTCAGATTGGCGGGAAAGGACATCGATATCCGCGTTTCCACGATTCCGTGCCAGTTCGGAGAGAGGATCGTAATGCGTCTCTTGAACAAGACGGATCAGAAATATTCCCTCGAGACCATGGGCTTTTATTCGGATCTGTTAAAAGAACTCCGGTCGCTTATCTACCAACCTCACGGAATCATTCTTGTGACCGGTCCGACCGGTTCCGGTAAATCCACGACCTTATACTCCGCTTTGACGGAACTGAATACGGAAGAAAGAAACATCATCACCTGCGAAGACCCGGTGGAATACCAGATCGACGGCGTTTCCCAAATGCAGATGCAGGAAAAAATCGGTCTCACTTTTGCGACCGGCCTTCGTGCCATCCTAAGACAGGACCCGGACATCATCATGGTCGGAGAGATTCGGGACGAAGAAACGGCACGGATAGCCATCCAAGCGTCTCTGACAGGACACCTAGTATTCTCGACCTTGCATACGAACGACTCCGCATCCGCGGCAACACGACTCGTGGATATGGGAATCGAGCCGTATTTGATCACCTCCACCGTCTTAGGGTTCATGGCCCAACGTCTGGTACGTACGATCTGTCCGAAATGTAAGACTTCGTACAAACCTTCTCCAGCGGAACTCGAATCCTTAGGTATTCCCCGGAAATCGTTGAAAAACGGTCTTCTGCATAAAGGGGAAGGTTGCAATCATTGTATGGGAACCGGATTCAAAGGTAGGACAGGGATTTACGAACTTCTGATCATAGATACCCAGATTAAGAACGCAATTCTAGCCGGACTGGACACTACTAAAATCAACGATATCGCGAAAGAAGAGGGATTCGTAACGATGCGCGATTACGGAATACGCAAGGTTTTGGACGGAGTCACGACTCCAGACGAAGTATTGAGAGTGACCTAAAGCGATATTAGAATGGCCTTATATACCTACACTGCCTTTAACCGAAAAGGAAAGGAAGAAAAAGGGATCATCGATGCCCCGAATATCCAATCCGCCAGAACGAAATTAAAGTCCAAGGGACTCTATGTGCGTCAGATCTCGGAGGACGCGGAAAGAAAGGATCGGGAACTCTTTCCTTTCCTGGCAAAGTTTCTGTACAGAGTTCCCCGCAAAATCATCGGAATGTTCTGTCGCCAATTGGGAACCCTAGTCGGAGCGGGAATCCCTTTGGACAAATCCTTGGCGAACATAGTAGAACAGACGGATCACGAAGTATTCCGAAAGGTCGTGGTCGCCATGCAAGCGGATATCACGGAAGGAAGTTCCCTTTCCGAGGCGATGAAAAAACATCCGGATATTTTTCCCAACCAATACCCGTCCCTGGTTTCCGTAGGGGAAAGGACGGGGGATTACGAAACCGCTCTTATCCGTTTGGCGGAGATGGAGGAAAAAAACCAGGAATTAAAATCCAAGGTCACCACTTCTCTCGTGTATCCCATCATCATTTTCGTGCTCCTGCTTGCAGTGGTCGTTTTCCTTCTAACGACCGTCGTCCCCCAGATTGAACAACTGTTTATTCAGTTCGACGCGCCCTTGCCGTTAATCACGAAGATCGTGATCGGTAGCTCCAAGCTAGTGACCAATTGGTGGTTTTTGCTATTTCCTTTCGTATTCCTCTGTATCGCAGGATTCCTTTATTACAAGAGTACTCCGGAAGGAAAATTGTCCTGGGAAAGATTCGTGCTTCGGATACCGATCATCAGTAATCTTTCCAAAAAAGTACTGATTTCCAATTTCGCCAGGAATCTGGGGATCTTACTTACCAACCGGGTTCCTCTCATCATATCCCTGCAAATCGTGGAGCAGATCGTCAACCATTCCATCTTCGGGGAGGAAATCCGAAACGCCTCCTCTAGAATCCGGGAAGGGGAAAAACTTTCCGCCTCTTTCCTAAGTTCGGAGATCCTTCCCCAGATGGTTTTAGGAATGATGTCCGCGGGAGAGGTCTCGGATCGGGTACCCGAAATGATGAACAAGCTGGCCGAAATCTACGATTCAGAAGTCGATAATTCGTTGAAGGCGATGACTCAAGCAATCGAGCCTCTGATGCTCGTCTTCATGGGTTTTGCGATAGGTATCATCATGGCTTCCATCATAGTTCCGATGTTCAGCTTGACCCAGAATTTAAAAGGCATATAGTAAATTAAGATAGATAGGAGACCGGCTTTGAAAACGGGAAACAAACGCAGAAGAGGATTTACTCTCATAGAATTAGCGATCGTCGTCGCGATTCTAGGGGCGATAATGGCGATCATCATCTCAAGCATCAACGTGGGAGATATCAAAGATGACACAGCCTCCATGGAACTACGCAAGGAAGGTCGCGAAATCCAAATGCACCTGGAAAGGTACGCGCAAAAATTCGGAAATTACCCTAGCGAAGAGCAGGGTCTGGAGGCCCTCGTAGAAAAGCCAACGACCGGAGACGTTCCGGAGGACTGGAGACCGATGGCCAGCAATAAGGATATCATCAAAGATCCGTGGGGGACTCCTTATAAGCTCAAGTTCAACGAATATGGCGAGATGCAAATCATCACTCTTGGCAAAGATAGACAGGAAGGCGGAGAAGGCGTAAACGCCGACTTCAACATTCTAAAAGAGGAAGATTACCCTTCTCAATTCAAGAAAAAATAATCCACCATGATCGGGAGGAGGAAAGGCAGGAATAGCGGCTTTACTTTGATCGAAATCGCGATCGTCGTATTCATAGTAGGGACGTTGATGATTCTGGTTCTTCCTTCCGTCGCAAAAATATTCACCCCCGGCTCCCAGGAAGAAGCGACGATTTTGCATAATGTGGTCACCTTCTGTTACAGAAGGGCAAAATTGAACCAAAGGACCGTCTTTCTGGAATTGAATATCGACGACGAAAAATACAAAGTTATAGAAGTGGAAAGAGGGGAAGAAGGGATGGTCGAGAAACCTCTCTTCGAAGATAAAGAGCTTCCCTCCTCATCCTCCCTAGTGGATATCATGGATGCGCGCGGATACAGGTACGTAAAAGGAAAGGTCCGTATTCCTTTTTCCCCCTTGGCCGTCTCCGAAGATTTTTACATCCATTTGGGTCCTGATCCGGAGATAAAGAGGACATTGATCGTTCGAAGATACGGAGGAAAATCCGAAATTCGAGAGGGAGAAGCGGTAGTGTCCCAGGAAGATCTAGATTGGTACAAACAACATGACACCTATGGTACTAGCTCTCTTTAAAACTCGGAAAAGAAAATCCGTCCGTCGCGGAAAGCGATCGGGCTTCACTTTGATCGAAATTACGATCGCCTTATTGATAGCCGCAGGTTGGATCGCCTTCGTCCTGAGAACGGTCGGAGACGGAATCCGACTGAAGAGATTAGCGACCCTCCAAACGGAGGCGGTCCATTTAGCTAAGATCAAGATGGCTCAGATTGAATCCGCAAGTATCCTACAAAAGGACGTTTCTTCCGGAGATATCCCCGGATATAAAGGATTTCGTTATACTACGATCGTAAACGAAGAGGATTTAGATTTGCTCAAACTCGCCGGCAAGGGGGGAAAAAAGCCGGAAGATCTTCTGGGAGGAGGGAATTCCGAAATGAATAAACTGATCGCCCAGAGAACCGGAAACAGTCAGGGCTCCGCTACCGGAGGGTTGATCAAAGTATTCCATATCTACGTGACGATCGAGTATCCTACCGGAGAAAGAAACAACCAGGGTGATCTGAAGCGGGAAAAATACACGGTGGAAACCTTTAAGGCCTCGATGAATTGATGCGAAAAATGCGCGTTCCACGATCTAAGATTCCCCTACTTCGGCGTAGGCATCGCTCGGGATTCACGTTATTGGAGCTTTCGATCGTCGCAATGCTGTTAGGCGGAATGCTAGTGATGATTTTCGGTACTTATACTTCCCTATTGCGAATTTCCCGTGACAATTCCAGCGAAGAAGGTGCGGACCGTCAACAAGCAATGTCCGCTCTGGAAAACATACGCAGTACTCTTGCCATGACCTTCTTCTTTCAAAACGAAAAAAGACTAGTGTTCGTAAGCCGGAGAGGAAGAAAATCCGAGGATGGAACCAAGCACCCGAAGGAAAGCAGTAACGATTATTTCATCGTTTTTTCCGCAGTACATCCTAATTCGGAAGAAACCGCTCTTCCGGAGGTCCGCGAAGTGGAATACTTTTTAAAGCAAGGGGAGGAGGGAAGAGGCTATCTATTGATGCGAAGAGAGGATCAAATCGTGGACAAATATCCTTTCGCCGGAGGTCAGGAGTACGTACTTTTAAGCGGAGTAAAAAGCCTCTCCTTTAAATTTTCGCGGACGGGTTCTAAATGGGAAGAGGAATGGGACTCCAGAGAGGCAAAGAACATTCCGAGATTGATCCGGATCGAAATCGTAGCGAAGATCGGTTCTGAGGAGAGAAGGTTCGAGACTCTTGCCTTTCCGGGAATTCTGTACAAATGATTTTGCATAGGGATAAAAAAAATCTAAGATCGAACGGACTCCGCCATTCGCGTCGTAGAGGAGCCATCGTAATCCTTCTCGTAGCGGGGATCGGAATGGCAGCGATCACCACTACTTTGGATTTCGCGGATCGTACCATCAGTGAATACAAAATCTCAAAGGGGGAAATGTCCGGATTCAGGGCGCTGCTTTTGGCGAAGGCTGGATTCCAGGGCGGTTTAGGAGCTCTCAGAAAAATTCCGGAAGAGCAATTGTACAAATCCGGTTTAGGCCTGAACCCTCCTCCCGTTCCGCTCGGCGGAGGATTTATCTACTACAAACTTCAGGGAGAAGACGGAAAAATCAATTTGAACTCCGTCTTTAACGCGGATACTAAGGACATCAATCTTCGGAACCAGGAAATGGCACAACGTTTACTGGAACGCTTGGGTTTGAAACGGGAATTATTGACTCCATTGATCGATTGGATCGACGACGATTCCCAGGGCAATACGGAAGCCTCTTATTATGAAAAATTGGTTCCACCCAGAAAAATCAAGAACGGGTATTTGTATTCCTTGTCCGAACTCACCTCCGTAAAGGGGTTCGACCCTAAGATCGTCTACGGCTCCCAGAAACCGGCGGATTACGCGGAAAAATACTCCAAGGAATTCATGTCGGAAGAGGAAAAAGTTCTAATGAACGAGTCGGATTTCGTTTTGGCCAATAATTACACCGCTTTCGTTCCTTACCAACGCAACTACGACGATAGAATCAACTTGAATGCCGCACCTTACTTCGTTTTAATGTCCCTATCCGATTTTATGACCAGACAGGCCGCGATGAAGATTCTCAAATTGAAGATTCAAAAGGGCGGCTATCTCAAGGACACGAAAGATATAGAGAATCTACCCGAATTTCAGGTTCCTTCCGTAGGTGGCATAACCTTATATAAAGAATTGGCGGGGGAGGGAACCGATGTATCCGGTGGAAGGATCAAAACGAAAGGGGAGATCTTTCGGATCACCGCGGTCGGAGAAGTTTCAATGGATACAGGAAGACAGTCGGAAGAACCGTCCTCCAAATCCGGAAAAATCGCCGTCCGACGGATCACGGGGATTTTCGATCTTACGAACAATATGATGCTATACTATAGGGAAGATTGATGTTCCTTTACGAAAAATTCCTGACCATCGATTTCGGCACAAGTTCCGTCAAAGGCGCCCTTTTTCAAAGGGTCATGGGGAACCTCACGATGCTTCGCGCCGAATCCATGCCGATTTCCAAAATGGAAGAAAGGGAATACGAAACCAACCTTCTCCGATTCTTAAATACGTATTTTCCGGGGGAAACTTCGGTAGTGCTAGCCCTTTCGCTGGATAAGCTATTTATCCGGGAGATCACCATCCCCCTCACGACAGAAAAAGCCGTCCGCGAAGTAATTCCTTACGAAGTGGAAAGCAGGGTTCCTTTTCCCATGGAAACCGTGGAAGTATTGGGATCGATTTGGAGAATCGATCAGGAAAAATCCGACGTCATCACTTACACTGCTCATCACGGAGAATTCGATACTTTAGCGGATCCGTTTCGAGAAACCACCACCGTTTTTCGCGGAATCTTCGTGGACTCGGTATGCCTCGGTTCCATCATTGCAAAACATTCGGGTCGGGAAATTCCTTTTGCGAATGCGGCACAAATCGATATAGGCGGCAGTACGAGTCTCCTGAATATCACTCGGGATGGAAAGATCGTGCACACCCGGTTTCTTCCGTTCGGCGGACAAAACTTAACAGAGGAAATCGCGAAAGGCCTTAAGATAGATCCCGAAAAAGCGGAAGCTTTAAAAACAAGTCTCCAATTCGAGCCCTTCCATCCTCCCGAAGACGGATTGAATCTGTTTGCGAAGGAATACAAACTCAAAATCGCGGATTTAAAAAAGGCGTTCGGGATCGTTCAGGATTTTTTCGAGAGGTTAGCAGAGGAAGCGAGAAGAAGTTTCCTTTCCGTGGGGGACACGGAGCGTCCGGAGGCACTTTATCTCTCCGGAGAAGGAAGTAAGATCAAGGATCTAGATTCATTTCTAGGAGAAAAATTAAGTCTGCAAATCCGGAGGTATGATTTCATTCCCGGAGATATCGATCGTTTTACGACCTGCTTCGGCATGGCTTATCAATTGATCTTATCCCGTAGAGCGAAGGTCGACTTTTTGGAGACTCCCTATGTGAAAAAGTTGAATAAGAACTTATTCGACTTCTCCGCGTTTCGACCCCATCTGATCCTCGCTGGAATTTCTTTGGCCATATTTTTGGGAGTCTTCTTTTTAGGCATCGTTTCCGATCGGAGAAAACTTGCCGCCACGAACCGTATCTTGGCGGAAAAGGTAAAGTCCGCGATCGGAACCTCTGTACCGGCGGATACGGACCCTTTGGAATATGCAAGAAAGTTAAAGGACGAAGCAAAAAATCGGACGGAACTTTATCGGAAATATCTATCCAAACCGAGTGTATTGGACGTTTTTTACGAAATCTCATCCAAATTTCCGGATCCCGGAATGCAAGTGTTCCAATTTCAGAGTTTTACGTACGACAACGGCCATATAGCCATCCAAGGGCGGGTAAACGAATATTCTGAAATCGGAGTCATCCAAAGGTCCTTGGAAAATTCCCAGATGTTTAAGAAAATCACGATAGAAGACAATCGGATCAATCCGGGTTTAAAAACGTACAAAGTAAGCTTTACAATTAAGATGGAGGTCGCACCGAAACTCGGCGATTCCGAACGATAGGTCGAACGGTTTTTATGTGGGAAAAACTGGAACCTCGCGAAAGACTTTTGCTTCTCGCCGCAGGAGGAATGGTTCTCCTTGCACTTTTTTTCATCGCGGGAAGGAAGGTCTACCGACTCCGAACGGAACTTTCCGAAACGGTCAATGATACACCCGGCCAATTAGCCAAGCTGGATAAGATCATAGGAGAATACATGTATTTTAGCACCCTGGATACGACAGGAGGGGAAAGGGATCCGAGCGAATTCTCTGGCAAATTGGAGAAAATATTCCTGGATCACGGGGTGAAGGATCGCATTTCCACGATGAAGCCCATTCCCGCCAAAGATATAGATAAGGGAAAATACCAAGTCCTGGTGTTCGACGTGAATTTTAGGGGAGTTACTCTCGAATCCATGATGAAAGTGGCGTACGACATCGATAAAAACAAAAGAGTGAACGCAAAAGTGGAATACTTTCAGGTGAGCAAGCCTTATCAGGATCGAAATACCTACGACGTGAACATGAAGATCGCCGCATACAGCGGGAAAGCGAGGTAATCTGCAAATGCCTCGGGAAAAATCCATGGAAGACCAAGAAACCCTTTCCAACGAGGAAGAGGAATTTCTGACTATGGAGCTGGAGGAAGTCCCCGAAGAGGAAGAGGATCTCCAGCCACGATTTACCGTAAAACAAAAGCTGATATTAGCTGCGACGGGAATTTTCTCCTTCGTAATCTTCGCGTTCCTACTTTTTCCGTATGAAAATATCGTCCGCACCGTCATCAATTCCGGATCCGGAGTCTCCTCGGCGCTCTCGTTTCGTGAATTGAAAGTATCCGTACTTTTCGGAGAAATATCGGCCAAGTCCTTGGAGATAAATGCTCCAAGTTTCCGAATCAAAGCGAATGAAGCCGGAATCCGCGCCGGTCTGATCTCTCTACTTCGCAAAAAGATCAACGGAGAATTTAAAATTCTAGGAATCAAATTCGATTATGACGGCAATCCTCTCGGAACGATCGATTCCTTAAAAGGCTTTCTGAAGCTCGATTCCGCAACCCTTCCGATCAGCCGACAAAACGGAACCTTCCAACTAGAAATGCCTTCCGGTAGTAGGGGATTTTTACCGGGAATGCCGGAACTTCCGGTATTGGATAAACTCGAAAATTTCCGGATCAATAAACTTTCCTTAAAGTCTAGATTGAACCAAGGGAATTTGGATATAGACGAATTCGTTTTAGAAACTTCCGTGGCAAGGTTTGACGTCAGCGGAAATATCCGTCTTTCCGATTCCTTGGGATTCTCCCAATTGAATCTTCGGGTCTGCCTGGAATTGGAACGGAATTTCGCTTTGGAAAGAGAGGACCTGGCAGGTATGTTAGCACTTCTGGAAAAGAACGGAGGAGGCAAGTGCATCCCAGTCAATGGTCTATTACAAAAACCGGAAGTAAAGATCCCCGGATTGAGCGGAAACACTGGAGGTGGGCCCGCCGCCGGTCTATAAAAATCCTTTGGATGGAATCATCTATAAAAAAGCCCCCGTGGAGAATTTCCAGGGGGCTTTTTTAGCGCCGCGCTAAATTCAAAGCGCCCTATTTTTTATTCGGGCTTTCTGCTCTTCGTCGTCGCCGTGTTCTCTCTCAGGAACAGCCTGTGGTTGCACCGCAGGACATACATTTGAGACAGGAACCGTTACGAACCATCTCGAAAGAACCGCATTCCGTGCAGGAGTCTCCGGTATACCCTTTGATTTTCGCCATTTTGATTTCTTCCATCAACGCTGTTCCGGATGCGGGCTTGATCATCTGGGAATAAGAAATCGTTTCGGGTTCCGGACGATGGATTTCCGTCGACGAAATTCCCGAAGCCGGTGCCACAGAAGTCGAAGTGGGACGTATCGACTCGGAAGATTTTCTGGATCCGATCTCGTCCCCCCGGAGGTCCTCCGGCGCCACTTGTCCAAGGTCATACCTGCCCAAATACGTAATCGCGAGTTCTCTAAAGATGAAATCGATTACGGAAGTGCTCATTTTAATATGTTTGTTTCCGGTGACGATTCCGTTCGGTTCGAATTTGAAGAAGGTGAATGCATCCACGAATTCCTCCAAAGGAACACCGTGTTGCAATCCTAAAGAAACGGAAATCGCGAATGCATTCATCAAACTTCTAAATGCAGCTCCTTCCTTGTGCATATCCACAAAGATTTCCCCGATCTGTCCGTCCTCGTATTCTCCCGTCCGCAAGTAGACCTTGTGTCCACCCACCACGGCTTTTTGGGTATAACCCGCACGTCGGTTCGGCAATTTCCTACGATGGGAAATGTACTTGTAGATTACCTTTTCCGCAAAGGCCGCAGGATCTTTCGCGACCGCCGCTTCCGAAATCTCCTCTTGTTCCTCCAATTCGATTCCGTTCAGTAATTCCAAAACGGAATTCAAAGGCTGGGAAAGTTTGGATCCGTCACGGTAAAGTGCGTTCGCCTTCACCATCGCTTTCCAGGAAAGATAATACGCATTTTTAATGTCTTCTACGGTCGCGTCTTCAGGCAGGTTGATCGTTTTAGAGATCGCACCGCTGATAAACGGTTGGGCCGCTGCCATAATCCGGATATGAGACTCGTAGGAAAGGTATCTCTTTCCGTATTTTCCGCACTTGTTCGCACAATCGAATACCGGATAATCCTTCTCCTTCAGGTAAGGTGCGTTTTCGATCGTCATGGTTCCGCACACGTAATCGTTCGCACGATTGATCTCGTCCTTGGTAAAACCCAAGTATTCCAAGAGATTGAATCCGAAAGAATCATAGGATTCTTTCGGAACTCCCAGACCTTTTTGCAGGAAATCCTCGCCCAAATTGAACTTGTTAAAAGCAAAATTGATATCGAAGGCGAGGGGAAGAGAAGCCTCCACTTTTTCCAGAATCTCGTTCGTAAACCCTTTCTCTTTCAGACTTTGGGTATTGACTACCGGGGCTCCGTTCAAAGTCGCATGGCCCTTACAGTAGTTGATGATGGATTCGATTTCCGCCGGGGAATATCCTAATTTTCTTAAGGCCAACGGTACGGATTGGTTGATGATCTTAAAGTAACCGCCTCCTGCCAGCTTTTTGAATTTTACCAATGCAAAATCGGGCTCGATTCCGGTCGTATCGCAATCCATGACCAAGCCTATCGTTCCAGTGGGCGCAATCACGGTAACCTGTGCATTTCTGTACCCGAATTTTTCGCCTAGTTCCAAGGCTCGGTCCGAATCTTCTTGTGCAGCTTTGAGCAGATAGGAAGGACAAAAAGCCGGATCGATTCCTACCGGTTTGATCGTAAGACCTTCGTAATCCTGGGAGGGAGCATTGTATGCGGCTCTTTTATGATTTCGAATCACACGGAGCATGTGCTTTTTATTTTTTTCATATCCGGGAAAGGGGCCGAGTTCCTTGGCGATTTCCGCAGAAATAGAGTAGGCGGTCATATGCATAATCGCAGTGATCGCTCCTGTAATCGCCATTGCCTCTTTGGAATCGTAAGGAATTCCGAGGATCATGAGAGCAGAGCCCAAATTCGCATACCCCAAACCTAGAGTACGGAATTTATAGGAAAGTTCCGCGATTTCTCTGGAAGGGAATTGCGCCATTGTTACGGAGATTTCGAGGATCATCGTCCAAAGTTCGCATAGGTAACGGAATCCTTGGACATCGAATACGAGAGTTTCCGGATCGATGAATTTCTGTAGGTTGGCGGAAGCCAGGTTGCAAGCGGTGTTGTCCAGGAACATGTATTCCGAACAAGGATTGGATGCGTGGATATCTCCATCTTCCGGACAGGTATGCCATTCGTTAATCGTAGTATGGTACTGGGTTCCCGGATCCGCAGAGGACCAAGCAGCATAGGAAATCCTGTCCCAAAGTTCCCGAGCTCGGATCGTTTTTGCCGGCTTCGGAGCTCTCTTTTCTTTCAGAGCTTTTTCCTTTTCCGTCCTATTGTATAGGTGCCAGGGTTGGTCCTGTTCCACCGCAGTCATAAATTCGTTCGGCAAACGCACCGAGTTATTGCTATTCTGACCGGAAACGGTATTGTACGCCTCGGATTGCCAGTCGGTAGTCAGTTCTTCGAAAAGAATTTCTTTATAGCCCTGTCTAGCGAGGTCGATCACTCTCTTGATATAATTGTCCGGAATCAGAACCTTCTTCGCTTCCACGACCGCCTTTTTTAAGGCAGGGTTCTTTTTCGGTTCGAAACGATCCGAACCTTCCATTTCGTAACACGCTTTTATGATAGAATTCAGGTGGCGGTTATTCAAAATCGATCCGGTAACGAGAGAAGCGACTTTCTTCTCTTCTTCCACCTTCCAGTCCACAAAACGGTCGATGTCCGGATGATCCACATCTAGGCAGACCATTTTAGCGGCACGGCGAGTCGTTCCTCCCGATTTGATCGCTCCGGCGGCTCTGTCTCCGATCTTCAAGAAGCTCATGAGCCCGGAACTTTTTCCTCCTCCGGAGAGCGATTCGTTTTCTGCCCGAAGGTTGGAAAAATTCGTCCCGGTTCCGGATCCGTATTTAAAGAGGCGCGCTTCTCTCACCCAAAGGTCCATGATTCCGCCCTCGTTTACGAGATCGTCATCCACGCTTTGGATAAAGCAAGCATGCGGTTGGGGGTGTTCGTACGCGGAAGTCGATTTTACGAGTTTTCCCGTCCTCGGATCCACATAAAAATGTCCTTGGGATTTGCCGTCGATTCCGTACGCCCAGTGAAGTCCCGTATTGAACCATTGGGGAGAATTGGGTGCCGCCATTTGTGAAGCGAGCATGTAAACAACTTCATCAAAGAACACCTTGGCGCTTTCTTCATCGCTGAAATATCCGTATTTGTATCCCCAATAGGTCCAGCAACCGGCCAATCTGTGGAATACTTGGAGAGCAGAGGTTTCTCCCCCGAAACGATCTTCCTGTTTTAAGGATTCTAACTTTTCTAGGTCCGGTTCGGAGCGCTGGAGCCAGCTCGGAATTCCTTTTTCCTCCACTTTTTTGAGGTATTTCGGGACTCCTTTTCTTCGGAAATATTTCTGAGCTAAGATATCCACCGCTACCTGGGACCATTGCTCGGGTACGAGAATGTCTTTTGCTTCGAAAACTACGGAACCGTCCGGATTAGAAATCCTGGAATTCCGTTTGGCCCAGTTCAATTTTGTGGAAAAGCCTTCTGACGGCTTAGTGAAATGTCTATTTAGCTTCATAGCATGCTCCTCATATGAAACTCCGATCGGATCTATAGCGTTTTTTGGATTATGTCACGCTATTCCAGCTTTCTAAAACTTCCAAAGCATTTTTTACAAACAGTTCTCGATTCCCTAGAATTTTCATTGGAAGAAAGAAAGGAAAAACGCCTATGTCTCAAAGAATTTTCATTGCCAACCTACCCCAATTCGAAAAAATGGGCCTCGTACCGAGGAAACTCCCCTTTAGCTCAGTCGGTAGAGCAAATGACTGTTAATCATTGGGTCGCTGGTTCGAGCCCAGCAGGGGGAGCCATCCCGTTTTTTCCTTCCGTTTGATCGAAATCCCGATTTTCTCCTACCAACAATGTATTCCTTTAGACGAGAAACCGCCGTCGTTTGTTTAGTCTTTTGCTCCTTTTTCTGATTCTTCCCTCAAAATGGAGAAGGCCCTTTTTTTCTTAAGAATTTGCTAAAAAAGAAAGTTTTTGCGATCGGAAGCTCTTTTTAGGGAGCCGAACTTACCAGAAGAGGATCCAACTATTATTGTTTCGATTTTTTTGAGAGACCCAGTGCAATTTCAGACCTTTCCGATCCTACTCTTTCTTCTCCCGGCTTTCTTAGCGACTTGCCATAACAAAAGCAGCTCCACGACGGAAAATGATTCGGCAGCCGCTTTGCTGTACTCCGCATACGGCGCCAGCTTTACTCCCAATCCCACAGGCGGATGTGCGGATTCTTCCGTACCCAATATCGTGAGAGGAAGTTCCGTTACGATTACGAGTCAAAATTACACGTATTATTTTTACAAATTTACCGGAGACAATACGGCGACCGAAACCTTTACGGTTTCTGTCAGCTCGGGGGAAGCGGATCTTTGGATCGGAGCCTCCGGTTATAGCATGACCCCTTCCGATTTTAGTCAGGTGGAATATAGGAGCGAGAACGTAGGAAACGATTCGATTTCGGGGGTATCTACGGCAAATCTCGCCATTCGATGCGTGGTAGTTCCCGTTTCTACGGGAGGAGGGTTTACTTTAACCGTTCAATGAGGGGCTCAGAATTTCCTGTACAGAAAACTCGCGAACATGCAAAAACCGTATAGGAACATACAAACGGTGAATATTCTCCCGTTCAGAAAAGTCTTCCATCGCTCGGAATCCACTCTGGTATAGGCGAAGAACAAGAGGCAGAATCCGATTCCGGTGGGAACTCCCATCGGATGGTATTCCAGAGATCTTGCGAATTCTCCCCTGAAAAAGCATACGATCGCTCTGCCCATACCGCATCCGGGGCAATCCGTTCCGAACCATTGTTTCCACCAGCAAAGGGTAAACCAATGCTCGGATTCCGTATCCAAGCTCAAAACACGAGAAACCAAGACGGCAGCAAAGACGCCGACCGAGAACGATAGATTCGGAAATGCCTGAATTCGGTCGAAAATCTTCGAAAAGCCGACCGAAAAGATCGGAGGGCTTTTCGAAACAACCGAAGAATCAGGCAGCTTTTGCAGGACCCTGGTATTTTGCATCGGAGAAGGCGAGGATGAAATAACCGATTCCGAGTATGAAGAATAAAACGGCAAATCCTGCGGATTTTCCGAACGCTTTGGCCAACTCGATCGCTACTAAGATCAATACGACCAAGTTAACGCAAGGAATCAGAAATAATACGATCCACCATACCGGTTTACCCACGATTTCCAGCAAAACCACTAGGTTGTAGATCGGAACGATCGCTGCCCAGCCCGGTTTGCCTGCTTTTTGAAAGATCACCCAGTTCGCTGCCAAAAACGCGATGATGATCACTGCATAGACTAGAATCCCGACAATTCCTACTCCGGAATTTCCTTCCATAGGTTTTCTCTCCCAAAATCAAAGAATTTCGGAAGGAAATCACTTTTAAAAAATAAATCAACAAAAAAATGACTAAATTTCATATGGAAATCGCATGAATCGGATGCTTGTATTTCTCGCGGCTACAACTATTTAGAAAAGCTCTTCTTCTTCGGCCGGGGGAGGAGAAACAGCCCTGCCGGAAGATTCGCTTTTAGGAAGGGCCGTTTTCTTTTGCGACTCTCCGGAAGCGTTTTTAGACAGGTATTCGATTTTGCCTTCCGCTTCGGCCAAGATCCCTTGGCAAAGTCCTCTCAATTCCATCCCGCGCTCATACGCTTTGATCGACTCTTCCAGAGTCAATTGGCCTCTTTCCAGTTTCTCCGCGATTTGTTCCAATTCGGATAAAGCCTGTTCGAAACTAATATCAATTTTCTTTGCCATTCAATTCACCTCGATTTACGACTCGGAGCCTTCCTCCGGAAAGGATCACTTCCAGTTCCTCATCCATTTTCACTTCCGCAGGAGAAGTTACGACTTGTTTCTCACGGGTACGTAAAACGGCATATCCTCTGTTTAGAGTCCCCAAGGGAGAAAGTCCCTCGACCTTTCCGGCCAGCAATTCGAATTGCTTTCTTTTTCTTTCCAACAACGCCCGAAAGGTCAGTGGAAGTCCTGTGGATAAGGGCAGAAGTTTTGCCCTGGCTTGCATCAGAAAATTCCGTCCTAAAAGCTGTATCCGAGAGCCGGTCTCGTCCAAACGGAGAATCCGATCGTTCAACATAGATTTCGGATCGGTAAACACCATTTTGTTCGTCAAAATTCGGAGTCTTTCATTTAGGTTTCGCACCTGGTTTTTAAGCGCGGATTCCAAGCGGCTTCCGAATTCGGAAAGCTCCGATTCGACGACTTCCATTTCCGGAACCGCAATCTCGGCGGCCGCGGTCGGAGTCGGAGCGAAGGCGTCGGCAGCCAAGTCGGAAAGTACGGAATCGATCTGGTGTCCGACCGCGGAAATGATCGGAATTCGAGATTCAGAAAAAGCGAGAACGACCCTTTCGTCGTTAAAAGCAATCAAGTCCTCGAAGCTTCCACCGCCTCTTCCCGCGATGATCACGTCCACCGCCCAAGCCGGATCGTTCAATTCCCGAATCGCACCGACAATCGACTCGGGAGCTCCGTCACCTTGCACCAGACAGGGGGAAATCAGAATATTGATTTTAGGAAACCGCTGTTTGGCGATCCGAATGATGTCCTCGATAGCGGCTCCCGTAGGAGAGGTAGCTACTCCGATCGTCCAGGGGAAGGCGGGGAGCTCCCTTTTTTTCTCCGGATCAAAGACTCCTCGCGAAGCAAGTTTTCGCTTCAGCTCCTCTATCTTTACGAGGAGATCCCCTTGTCCGACTTCCTCCACTCTGGACACGTTCAAATTGTATTGTCCGCGGGGTTCGTAGACGGAGATGCTTCCGTACGCCCGGACCTCCATCCCGTTTTCCAGGGAGCGCCCTTTGTATCTTCCGTTGCTATAAGAAAAGAAAGTGCAGGCCAAAAGGGATTTGGGATCCTTTAGATTGAAATAGATATGTCCTTGGTGGGATCTGGAAAGATTGGAGATTTCCCCCTGGACCCAAACGTTCCGCAGCAGATCCGGGCCTGTCAGGAGCTGCTTGACTATGGAATTGACTTCCGAAACGGAAAGAGGTTTTGAATCTTCCACGAAAATTCGTTTATCCGATCCTCATCGGGCGAAAAAATCTTTTCGGTAGAGTTTCCAGAAATCCCAGAGGATTACGATCAAGGTCACAGCTACGGGACCTAATACCAGCCCCATAATTCCGAATTGCTGTATTCCCCCGATCAAGGAAAGAAAAATGAGTAATGGGTGGATGCGCAGCTTTTTATCCAGCATTTTGGGTTTTACGACATTTTCTAAAGCGAGATAGAACGTAAGACCCGCCGCCATAAAAAGGCCGGCTCCCCAGATATTATTTTCAATAAACATAATATACAATCCGATCGGCAGCCAGACCACGGAAGTGCCGATCACAGGGATGATGGAAAAAAAGGCAGCTAAGCTAGCATAAAGAAAAGGATTCGAGATCCTGGCAAACACAAGGAGAACGTATATCGCCGCTCCCTGCATAATAGAGACGATCAAATTTCCGCGAAACACCGTCTGGACCGCGGAGGCGATCTTTCTTCCTACCTGTTCTTCCAATTCGCGGGAAAAAGGAAGATTTTCCAGGATGAATCTCTCCACCTTCCTTCCGTCCTGGTACAGAAAGAAAAGCAGAAGGAGGGAAAAAAACAAATTCATGATGATCCCTGCAGGAAGATCGATGGAGCCGAGAATCAAAGAGGAAGCGTTGCTCAATACGGCGTAGAGACTGTCCAAGTTCAGTATGTCTATATAACTCCTTGCAAAGTCGCCGTAAATCTCCGACAATTTCACCCAAAAGAAAGGATTGTCCGTAATCAGATCCGTGAGCATATTCAAGCTCATCAAGGTCTCGATGATCTTATCCTCCGAAAGGGAAATCCGGATCTTGAATAATATGGACAAGGACTCGTCGATCAGAGTGCGGATCACGAAATAGGAGGGCAAAAGGACGATCATGCATACGAATCCGATCATGATCCAGGGGGCCAAAAAATCCAACTTCAGTCCCACCAATTTACGCAACTGTTTGTATTGCTTTCTCGTAGCCAGGTATAAAATCAGTGCGACTAAGGATGAATAAAAATAAGGACGGAGAACGACAAACAAAAGCGTTCCCGCACCGATAAACAATACCCCTAATAGGATATTGAATGCTGTTCTATTCGGATCGTCGGCTCCCGTCCTGAATGCCATCAAAAACCTCCGGATTTGCGATAGAAAAGTTTGACCGTGGAGCCAGACCCGTCGGGAGAGATGGAAATAGCTACGGTCTTCCGATTCATTCCTTCCACTAAATACAGACTTTTTTCGGGAGATTTCTGGTTTTGGAGCACTTTGAAATTCAAAAAGCCGAAAACGGTTTCGTAATAGATTTCCATGCGAGGCTTAGAGAGGGAATGATTCAACACCACCGCCGATTCTCTGGTTTCGAAAATACGCTCCGATCTTAACTCCGTAGAATACAAAATCTTGGAATCCTTCGGGACGAAATCGGACGGAATCGAGGCGGGCGCTTTGTAAGGACTTTCCTGGTACGTTAAACGATTGTGTCTGAAAATCCGGGCCTTTTCCTTGGGAAGTTTCCGAGTCGGAGGATCCTGGTCGAAAAGAGAAGGTACGGTCTCCTGCTCCGCAAGAACGGGGACAAGGGCACCGAAAAGCAAAAAGCAGAAAAAGATTCCGTTGCAAAGGAAATGAAGAAGACGCACGAATTTTAGTTGAACCAAACGCTCCCTCTTTGACAATCTTTTTCTTAAGCCCAAATGGTAGGATTCGAATCTAGCCTCCAACAACTCCTGGACTGGGTCGCGAGTCTTCCCTCGATTTTAGTCTGGTTCTTCTTCGCGTTTTCCAATCTGACCGAAAACATATTTCCGCCTTGGCCGGGAGACACGGTCAACGCTTTCGGAGGTTTTCTCCTAGCGAAAGGTTCGATCGGATTTTGGGCATTGACCACGAGCACACTCGTCGGAAATCTAGCGGGCGCCTGGATCATGTATTCCTTCGGCCACCGTCTTTTAAACTGGCTGAAACACAAAACGTTTCCCTTTAAGGCGGATTTGTACGACGAGGAAGCCATACAAAAAACCTTGGCCTGGTTTTCCAGGAATAGCGTCGTGGTCGTGATCTTTTCGCGTTTCTCCGCGGGAATCCGCTTTTTCGTTTCGATCATAGCAGGAATCGTGGAAATGAATCCTCTGCTTTTCTTCGGTTGTTTTGCATTCGGTGTTTCCGTTTGGTGTGGGATCCTGATCGGAGCAGGCTTTTATCTCGGAAAGCATTGGGAACTGGTGTTGGAATTCCTTGCCGTCTACAACCAGATCATCACAGGATTGTTCATCGTCGCTCTCTTGGGGTTTTTGTATCTGAAGTACGGAAGGAAATCGAAGAGCTCCAAAGTCATTGGTTCAAAGCACGATCCAGAGTAATTAGAAAATCGGAATGCAGTTCCGATACCTCCTTGGGCACCTCTATTTTGCGCGCCATTTCCATCAGGTTGTCCGGGTCTATGACCTTTCCTTCGAACCATTCTCCCGCCATTTCCCCCGCGATCTTCAATACGGAGGAAAGATCTAGAATTCCATAATGAACCAAGAGCAATGAAAATCCCAACGCTCCGTCCGTCGCGACGTAAGGCTTGATTCCGGGCATTTTCCAAGGATCGATTCCGGACGGAAGAGCGCTCTGTACGTTCCACCGCATCTCTTCGGTGGACGGCCCCATTTCGGTCTTGTTGACCAGCACGATTTCCACAGGATTCAAATTTCCGTGGATGCTCCGATTTTCCTCCGCCAATTCCCGGATGAGCTTGGCATTGTCTCGAGTGATCGCGTCCCTTCCCAAAAAATTCAGACGGTACAGATAATCCTCCAATTCCTTTCCTTCCATGGCGCCCGTGAGAATCAATTGGTACAGGGTGAAAATCAGGTAGTCGCTTTCCGTATTGTCACCGAGAAGAATTTCCTTGGCTTGGGTAGGCAGATAAATTCTATCTCGGAGTAAAATCGTGAGTTTGTACGCGAGTTGGTCGAAGAGGCTCTGGAAAGAAGAACCGGCGAATTTGCGAACTCTTTCCAAGGCTCCCCAAATCCCATCGGTCAAAAAACGGGCGGGGTGGGAGAGGCTATCCCAAAATTTATCCACCATTCCTTTTAAAGTACCTTCCAAATACTTCAAATGAAGGGACTCCGTTCTGATTTCCTGGGCTCGGAACGTCTGCAAAAGGGTCCTCCGAAAAAAATGAGGACTGGCGGAAATAAAACAGAGAGGGGTCCCATTCGTATTTTCTCTCAATTCCCGAAAAAAAGCGGGCATCCCTGGCAGAGGTAGTTTCTGCTCCGGAGTTTCGAATAGGGTGGAAATCTTTCCCTTATTGGAATGGATATCCGTCGCCAGATAGGTTTGGTCTATATCCGAAGTGGTTACGAGTCCGGAATAATCCTCAGGCAGGATACGCAAAGCTCCCATTCCGATCAGGCTCTGGGAAACGAGCTCGTGCTTTCCAGGTGCATTTAGGTACGCCAAATCCTTTCCGAATTGTCTGTAGGAATCCGGTTTTAGGAAATGAATGTGGAACATATAGTTCCCGGGCTTGAGGGGAAAGGTAAACTCGTGAAAAAAGAAGCCGCTTTCGTCCCCTCGGATTTCCGGAGATCGGTGGACGATTTTTCCGGTTTCATCCACGATTTCGGCCAAAAGGATCGGTTTTCTTACGGATTCCAGCCCATAATCCAAAAACGGCGTGATCTCCTTTTCCTGACCTTCAAACAAACCGGTCAAAAGATTCCAACGGGAGGAATCCTTCATTTCCTCCGTGATGCTGAGATCCAAAACTTGGCCGCGTATGTAATAACGGTTTTCCCTTCCGAGAGTCCCTCCGCAAATCGCGGCCCTTCTTTTATCCGTGTAGCGGAGAAGTTTACGTTCCGTTTCGTCTGTCACGTTTTCCGGATCCCTTTGTTCCATTTTTGAGAAAGGAAACTCTATCACGGGGTCCCTAAAGGGAAAGCAGAAAATCCAATTTCTTTCTTTTCGCCCCGGTTCCGACTGCTAGGATGGTCCCAGAATGCCAAAGGGGAATTATCCGAAAGGCGGCAAGCCAAAAGGACCGAAGGTGATCTATGTACGTAAACTTCGGTTCGAAGAAGCCTATCGGGTTCTAGACTCGGGTATTCAGGAAGCGTTTCTAAAAGGAGAAACGCTTGTGGAAGTGGTGCACGGAATCGGAGAGGGAATCTTAAAAAGGATGACCGAAGATTATATCCAGAGTCACGATTTCCTGAAAGTCTTGGAGGACGGCGGACTTTCTATCGGCAATCCTGGCTCCACCTTGATAGAGATCATGGGTCCGTCCGCGCAAGACCTAAAGAAATATTTAAAATGACCGATTTTCGACCTAACATCCAAATCCTCGACGTGACCTTGAGAGACGGGGAACAGACGCGAGGAGTCAGTTTTTCCGCATCAGAAAAATTGAATATTGCAAAATTTCTACTGCAAAACCTGAAGGTTGATAGGGTGGAAATCGCGTCCGCAAGGGTATCCCAGGGAGAATTCGAAAGCGTCCGAGGAATCATGGAATGGGCCAAGTCCGAATCTCTGGGAGATCGAATCGAAATCCTCGGATTCGTGGATTCCCGACGCAGCGTAGATTGGATTCTCGCCTCAGGTGCAAAGACTTTGAACCTTCTCACGAAAGGTTCCCTGAAACATCTGAAAGGACAATTGATGAAGAGTCCTCAGGAACACTTTTCGGACGTTTCGGAGACGATCCGATACGCGGTCCATAGCGGATTGAGCGTGAATATTTACCTGGAAGACTGGTCCAACGGATATCTGAATAGTCCCGAGTACGTCTACGATTTCGTTGCACATCTTTCCAAAGAACCCGTGGGGAAAATCTTTTTACCGGATACTCTGGGCGTTCTTTCTCCCGAGGAGACTTTCTCCGGTGTGGAATCTCTGGTAAAACGTCATCCGAATCTACATTTCGAATTTCACGGTCATAATGACTACGATCTTTCCGTGGCAAACTGTCTGTTCGCGGTGAAGGCGGGCGCAAAAGGAGTTCATGTCAGCGTGAACGGGTTGGGGGAAAGGGCCGGGAATTCCCCTCTGGAAGCCGTGATCACCGCGCTACACGACAAAGGAAAGGTACTCACGGGAGTGGAGGAAAGGTACATCACCGAAGCGAGTCGACTCGTGGAGACATTCAGCGGAAAAAGAATTTCCTCCAATCGTCCGGTTGTGGGAGAAGACGTTTTTACCCAAACCGCGGGAGTGCACGCTGACGGTGACAAAAAAGGAAATCTATACGCGAATCCGATCCTTCCGGAACGTTTCGGCCGGAAGAGAAGTTATGCTTTAGGAAAACTCGCCGGAAAAGCGAGCATTTCGGAAAACCTGAAACAGCTCGGACTAGTACTTTCTCCCGAAATAGAACGGAAAGTTTTAGAAAAAGTGATCGAGCTGGGGGACCAAAACAAGACGGTAACTCCGGAAGATCTTCCGTTCTTGATCGCGGATGTTTCCGGAAGCAGCGGAGTGCAAGCGCTGAAAATCACCGGTTGTAGATTGAATTCCGGATTAGGAACCAAGCCTAGGGCCCAAGTGGAATTGGAATTGAACGGGAAAAAATTCTCCGGATCGGGAGAAGGAGACGGAGGATACGACGCATTCATGACCGCTCTGTCCGGAATCCTAAACCAAGCCGGAGTCAATATGCCGCGACTCGTAGACTACGAAGTGAGAATTCCTCCCGGAGGAAAAACGGATGCCTTGGTGGAAACCATGATCACATGGAACCGGGCTCCGGAAAATCACGAAGAGGAAAATTTTAAAACCATAGGCGTGCATTGCGATCAGACCATCGCTGCGGTCTTTGCTACGGAGAAAATGCTCAATATCATTCTGCAAGCATGGCACAGTTAAAACTTCTGATCGTCGGCCTGGGAAACCCGGGAGCTAAGTATGAGCGGAACCGGCACAACGTAGGTTTTTTACTGCTCGATGATCTAGCCAAAGAATGGGGGGCAGCGCTCCAAACTTCCAGTAAGGAAGAAAAAACCAAAATCGATAAAAACGGGATTTTCTTTTATCTGCTGAAACCTCTGGAATACATGAATCTTTCCGGAAGAGCCATCGCCGAGACAGCGAGAAAAAACGGAATTCCGCCGGATAATATCCTAGTATTGCATGATGAGGTCGATTTTCCGTTTTCCAAACTGAAGTTCAAACAAGGCGGCGGTCACGGGGGACACAACGGCCTCCGTGATATCATCGAAAAACTCGGATCCTCGAACTTTTTCCGGTTGAGATTCGGGGTAGGAAAGCCGGGAGAAAGTTCCCTGACTGCGGATCACGTTTTGTCGAATTTCACGAAAGAAGAGTGGGAGAGACTTCCGGGCCTGTTTTCAGACTCCAAGGAAAAAATCGCGAACTGGGTTCGGGAAAGAGAAGTCCTTTTTCAAAAAGCCTCCGATAAATAAACTATATCTCCGGGAGGAACGGAATCTTCTCCGGAGGAAAAACGATTTACGGAGCCTGACGTGAGCGAATACACCTTGGCGGTCCCCAAATTCCCTTCCGAAATCCTGACAAAAGCCGCTCACAGATTCCACGAGTATCTTCGCATAGAAAAGAACTATTCACAAAATACGTTAAACGCATATCTCTTGGATTTGAAATCCTTTTTCGAATTCTGCCAAAGCGAGCAAATCGATATCTATGCCTTGGAGGCGGTGGACGTTCGTTCCTATTTCGCGTTTCTATCCTTAAAACAGGGATTGGACAGAAGGACCCAAAGCCGCAAACTTTCCAGTTTACGGACATTTTACAAAGTCATGTTTAACGACGGAAAGGTTCCATCGAATCCGATCCTATCCGTTCAATTTCCCAAGACCCGGAAACAGATTCCGAAAAACTTCCGCATCCAAGAAACCGAAGAAATCCTGGAATTCGAGGAGGAAGGTAGGACGTCAGAAATTCTGAACCTCCGGGACAAAGCGATCATAGAGGTTCTATATTCCGGCGGTCTACGGGTATTCGAGTTGGTGGATGCCACTTTGACTAGATTGTCCCAGGATCGTACGATCCTAAAAGTTTTGGGGAAACGTAGAAAGGAAAGATTCGCGTATTTAGGAAAGGAAGCGGTCGAAAGTCTATCCGCATATTTGGAAGTCCGTCCCAATTTCCGACCGCAATGCGAAGAAATTTTTCTAAACCAAAAGGGAAAGAAACTGACGACACGGGGGGTCCGTTATATTCTGAACGAAAGAAGGAAGCGGATGGGATGGGATAAACCCATCACTCCCCATAAATTCCGACACACCTTTGCTACGGACTTACTCGATGCGGGAGCGGACATTCGAGCTGTCCAGGAGCTTTTGGGCCATTCCTCCCTTTCTACTACTCAGGTTTACCTGAGCGTAAGTAAGGAAAAGATCAAAGAGGTTTATAGAAAGGCCCACCCTCATGCAAAACGAATCGATTCATGATCCCAACAAAATATATGCTACCACCATCCTTTGCGTACGGCGGAACGGAAAAGTCGCCATAGCCGGAGACGGCCAAGTTTCCTTCGGAAATACGGTGATGAAAAACTCGGCCAGAAAAGTCCGGAAACTCTACGGAGATCGGATCGTTTCCGGCTTTGCAGGTTCGGCTGCGGACGCATTCACCTTATTTGAATTATTTGAAAAGAAGGTTCACGAATTCGGTGGAAGCCTTTCCAGAAGCGCTGTAGAATTGGCTCGCGAATGGAGAACCGATCGGATGCTCCGCCGCTTAGAAGCCATGCTGATCGTGGCGGATAAGGACGATTCCTTTTTGATCTCCGGCACCGGAGACGTGATTTCCCCCGACGACGGAATTTTGGCGATCGGCTCGGGAGGGAACTATGCGCTTGCCGCGGCAAGAGCTCTCTTCGGGACCACTCCATTGGAACCTGCCCAAATCGTAAAAGAAGCAATGCGTATCGCGGCGGATATTTGTATTTATACGAATCATAATATTATCGTCGAGGAAATCAGCGTATGAGTGACAGGAATCCGGTTTCTCAAGAAGTTTCGGACGAGCCTAGATTGAGAGAAGAAGACCTCACTCCTAGAGAAATCGTCGCGCGCCTGGACGAACATATCATCGGGCAGAAGAGCGCAAAAAAAGCGGTCGCGATCGCACTCAGAAATAGAACACGCAGAAGAAAGCTCGATCCCGAGTTGCGCGAAGAGATCTATCCTAAAAACATCATCATGATCGGGCCGACAGGAGTCGGCAAGACGGAGATTGCACGGAGACTTTCCAAACTTTGCGGCGCGCCTTTCCTGAAAGTGGAAAGTACGAAATTTACGGAAGTAGGATACGTGGGCAGGGATGTGGAAAGCATCATCCGGGATCTAGCGATGGTTTCCCTGAATTTGGTAAAACAGGAATTCAGAAAGGGAGTGGAAGCCAAGGCGAAAGAAAGGGCGGAAGAGGCTTTGCTGGATATTCTACTTCCGTTTCCGATCAAACCGGCTTCGGATCCGCAGACTACTTCCATAGGATTCGCGACCAATGTGGACGAAGAGGAAAGAAAGCGCCGTTTTTCCGAAACCAGAGAAACGATGCGGAAGAAGTTACGTTCCGGAAAACTCGACAACCAAGAAGTGGAGTTGGATCTTCCGCAAGCGGGAACTCAGGGTTTGCCCATGCTCCAAGTTTTCGGAGCGGGTAACATGGAAGATTTAGACAATCATATCCAGAATGTCCTAGGCGATCTGATGCCGAAGAAGCAGAAGAAAAGAAAACTTTCCGTCCAAGAAGCTCTCAAGGCTTTGGAAGAATCCGAAGCGGAAAAACTTTTGGATCCGGACAAGGTCCAGCGGGAAGCACAGAAACGCTTGGAAGAGATGGGTATCGTCTTTTTGGATGAGATAGATAAAATCGCAGGAAGAGAAGGAAGAGTGGGGGCCGACGTTTCCAGAGAGGGGGTCCAACGCGATCTTTTGCCCATCGTCGAAGGAGCGACCGTAAACACCAAAATCGGTCCTATAGCGACGGACCATATCTTATTTATCGCCGCCGGAGCCTTCCACATGTCCAAGCCTTCGGATCTGATTCCCGAATTGCAGGGACGTTTTCCGATCCGAGTGGAATTGGAAAAATTGTCCATGGACGACTTCGAAAAAATTCTAACCGCTCCTAGATCTTCTCTGACTCGACAATACCAAGCACTGTTGCAGACGGACGGGATAGAGATCGATTTTTCCCCCGATGGAATCCGGGAAATCGCGAGAATGGCCTACGATATGAACGAAAAACACGAAAATATCGGAGCTAGAAGGCTGAATACCATCATGGAAAGGTTATTGGAAGACGTCAGCTATGACGGCCCGGACCTACCACCGGAAAAAAGAAAGGTTTTAGTGGACCAAGCCTACGTGGAATCCAAACTGAAAGGGATCGTAGAAGATAAGGACCTAAGTCGCTACATCCTATAAGGAACCGGCCCGATTAAAAGGCCAGTTCCTTGAGTGCGGAAAGAGGATATCTCATATATACGGTGGTAGTTCTGCTACCCGTGGTGATGGTCAAAAGATCCAGAGGGTTCAGGCCCATGGTATAAAATCCTTCGTCGATCATCGCGATCCCGAATCCAGCGCTTTCCTTTTCGTCCAAAAATTCCGGACGGAAAAAATCCGCGGAGTTTCCTTTGTCGAAGAGTTCTTTGTGTTTCAATCTGGATTCTTCTATCCTACCGAAATCCATATTGTGGATGGGGGAATCGTTTCGGATCCTGAGATTCAATTCGTTCTCCGTGATCCGGATTTTTACGGAAATATTCATCCGATTCTTTTCCAATTTAGATCGGACGTTCGTAAGGAACTCTTTTTCCTCCGGAACAAGAACCTGTTTTTTGGCGCGGATCCGATCTTCTAATTGGAGAACGTTTTGCACTTGCCTTTTGATCTTTTCCGGAACCACGTATCTTTGCATCGCATCCCGGAGAGGGGACGTATCTAAGATGACTTCCAAAAGCTCTTCGGCTTCTTCTTGGGTGTCGCCCAAATTCGAGAGTTTCTTCAGTAGTTCGTCGCGGAAGATAATATGCCTGATATTACCTTTAATCGCATTCAGGAGAGCCTCCATCAACCCGCTGAAAAGGTGGAAGGCCGCTAAGGGATTCGCTCCAATCTCGTCTAAGATCCCGTTTACCAGCTCGGAAAGTATGTCCCGGGTCGGTTTTGTAAGTCCTTTCAACTCAAGGTGAAAAAACTTTCGCTTTTTAAGATCGGAGATGTTTTGGAGGATTTCAGCCCCTTTGAGGACAGATTTCTGGTTTGCCATAAGAGGGAACTTGGAAAATTTAGTACACGATGGCTGCGGGACCCCGGTTCGGCAAGCTGGTTTTAAGAAGATGTCCCCAAAAACCGAAGATTTCGAGCTGATCACTCCCGACTTGGGAGATACCGACAAAATCGAGCTGGTTCGCTGGAATGCTCGTCCTGGCGAAACGATAGAAGTGGGCCAAGAAGTCTGCGAATTAGTGACGGATAAAGCTTCCTTTCCGATGGAATCTCCGGTCCAAGGCGTTTTGTCCGATATCTTTAAGGAGAGAGGCTCTATCGTTTCGAAAGGAGAGATCCTAGGAGTGATCCGGAGGGAAAGAAAAGAGTGAAATTGGTCCATTTGTCGGACCTGCATTTTCCCGTTCACCTTCCTTTGACGAGTCTCAAAGGTAAGATGGTGCCCGGGTATTTAAACTACTCCCTTCGACGTAAGAAGAAATACCCCCTTCGGTTATGGGATTCCCTCGTGGAAACCGTACTTTCTCTGGATCCGGACGCCATCGTAATTTCGGGAGATATCACGAACGTCTCCCACTTGACCGAATACTTCGGCTCTCTGGAACATTTAAAGCCTTTGTTAAACGAAAAAACGTTTATGATTCCCGGAAATCATGATCGCTATACGCGAGCGGCTGTAAGCGGGCCGGTTCCTTATTACGAAAAATTCTTTTCGCAATGGATGGGGGATCAGGTTCCCGGAAGTTCCGGTTACCTTAGATGGAAACGGATCGGAGAGGTATGCCTGATCGGGTTGGATTCGAATAAGCCTTTATCCGTATTGAACGCTTACGGATACGTGGATCCGACCGTCGTTCGCCACGCTCTGGCCTTCCTACGAGAGAATCGAATAGAGAAATACGTACTCGTGTGCCACCATCCGATTTGGAATCCTCCGGAACGCCAGGAATCGGCAGGACATAGGATGAGGAACCGGGAAGAGATCGCCGAAATTCTAAGGGAATCCCCGCCCTTGGCTTATTTGCACGGACATGTGCATACAAATTGGGTCAAAAAACCGGGAAAGAAGAAACCATACTACGTGATCAATTCCGCCTCCAGTACCAGAACTTCCGACCTAAGGCATGAATGCGGTTTTCACGTATTGGAAACCGGACAAAAAACTCCGGAAATCAAGCGCTTCATTTATTCGGAGCAGACGTCCAAATTTATAGAAGCAGCAACGATCTTATACGAAGAAAAGGAATAAAATGGCCGGCAAAATACAACCGATCGAAGTTCAAAGAGAACTCACGAAAATCAAACACCCGGAACTGAAAAAAGACATCGTGTCCTTAGGCATGGTCGCCTCCCTGGAAATCGGGGAAGAAGAAACGAACATACTCGTCAAGACTCCGAACCAAGATAGGCGTGTACAGATCGGACTGGAAGCTCAGATCCGACAAATCCTGTCCAAAAAGGAAGGGATCGGGAAGATCAAGATCAAGTTCGAAGTGGATCCCAAACTCCAACTGAACGATTCGAACCGGATCGTCGGAGTTCAAAAAGTCATCGCGATCGGATCCGGAAAAGGGGGTGTGGGAAAATCCACAGTCACTGTCAACCTAGCGGCGGCAGCGGCAGCTCAGGGCTATAAAGTAGGCGTCATGGATGCGGATATCTACGGTCCCTCCATAGGAAAAATGTTCGGTATCAATGGTCGAGTCGCCTTGAAAGCGGAAGAAGATAAGATTTATCCTCTGGAAAAGGACGGATTAAAAATCATCTCCTTCTCCTTTCTAATCGATGAAAAGCAGCCCGTGGTCTGGAGAGGACCGATGTTAGGAAAGGCGGTAGAGCAATTTTTATACGATATCGTTTGGGGTGACTTGGACTTTCTATTTATCGACCTTCCACCGGGCACCGGAGACGTGCAATTGTCTCTAGCCCAATTGATCGATTTAGACGGAGCCGTTTTGGTTACCACTCCTCAGTCCGTGGCGTTACTGGATGCGAATCGCGCCGCTTCCATGTTCCAGCAGGTGAAGGTGCCGATCCTGGGAGTTGTGGAAAATATGAGTGAATTTGTGTGTCCGAACTGTGGCCATTCCACTCCTATCTTTTCTCAGGGGGGAGGGAAGATCCTAGCTCAAGGAACCGATGCGAAATTCTTAGGCGGAATTCCTCTGACTATGGATCTAATGAATGCCGGAGAATCCGGAAAGCCGCTCGTGTTCCAAGATCCGAACGGCAAAGTCGCCCAAGCGTACAAAAACGTCCTAGAAAATCTCAGAGAAGAGATAAAAAAGTGGGAATGAAAGCGGATCGTCAGTCTGTTAATACAGGAGAGGAAAGCAGTGAAGTTTGAGAAAGGCTCCGAAAAGAATCCATCCGGAAACCTCATCGTTTACTGTAACGTTGTGGGAGAAAATCCTCTTTATCCGGGCGGAAAAATCATAGCATCCAACGTAGTAGTCAGTTTCTTAAGGATCGGGGAAAACTTTCCTGTGGTAACGTTCCCCCCCGTTTCTTTGGACAGTTACGAAGATCTGAAACGGATCATCTCGGACAACTACGATAAATACGATGTGGTCAAGATCAAAGATTTCGAAATGCCCGTGGAACAGGAAGATTCCAATTCCTATATCAAGGAAAGAATGGACCACTTCGAAAACGTAGTGATCCGTTATGTGGAACTTTGCAAAAATCGGGAAGGGAACTCGTATTCTCCGGGAGAAAAAGAACCGGAAGGAGTCCGTGATTACCTGGATTCCTTGGCAAATTTATCCTTAAAAGTAAGACGCTCCAGCGGAATCGCGAGAGAAGCCTCGCTTTTACACATGGAAAAATTGGTGGAGAATTTTGCCGGGAAACACCCGGAATTCGACCTTCATAATTTCAGAAAGGCTCTAGAAGTTCCCGGTCAAACCGGAGAAGAACTGATCGGATTGTACCTGCAAAAATTCAACGCGATCTCGTATGAAAGGTACGAAGACGCTTCTTCTCTGAACAAACGGATCCAACAGATCGAATCTGTAAATTCCTGATTCCAATTTTATCAGGAAGGCTACGTTTTAGAGAATCAGGTTCGTTCCGTGGCTTTTCGGAGTTTCCGGATTCCATCTAGGATACAAATCCACTTCCTTACCCAAGAGCTTAAAAATACGGGAGGCAATAAAATCTCCCAGATCGTCCAGACTTTTCGGCATCTGATAAAAGCCGGGAGAGGCGGGTAAGACGATCGCGCCGGCATCGTGAAGTTCCAACATGGTTTGAAGATGAATCCTATTATACGGAGTCTCTCTTGGAACGAGGACCAATTTTCTTCTTTCTTTCAGGCTGACGTCGGCCGCACGATCGATCAGATTTTCGGTGACTCCGGACCGGATGGATGCCGCCGTTTTCATCGAGCAGGGAACGACCACCATTCCCTCCCAGGTGTTGGATCCGGAAGCGATGTCGGCACCGATATCCCCGTAGGATCGAACATGGAACCTGTGTTGTAGTTTAGGTTTCCATAATGTGCCTACGAATTCCAATATTTCCTCCGCGTTAGTGACGGAGGTTTTATATTCTTCCTGAAAGACACGAACAGAAGCGGGGCTGGCGACGATCCAACTTTCTCCGTCCATTTCCATGAGAGCCCTGAGAAAGCGAGCCGCGTAAATGGAACCGCTCGCGCCGGCCATCGCCACGACCAACTTGCATTTTTCATTCATGGCAATATTCTCCCCCGGATCAGATTCCAAGTCGTCGTAAGGAATCCGAGATTTCTCTCAATTTTTCCAACAGGATCCCCGCAAAGAGTACGACCGAAATCCAGGAATGGATTCCGTAAAACGCAGGCGGAAAAATTCCATCCTTGTTCTTTCTCGCGATCCATTGCTCTCCCGCCATGAGAAAGCCGGTCGCAAACCAAAAGATCCAGAAAATCCCGGATAGTTCCGACTCATATCCTGCCCATGCCAAAAAGCAAAGAGATAATACATGAGAGAACCTAGAAATCCAAAGGGAATTCTCCAATCCGAAAAAAACCGGAACCGAATGCAGCCCTTCTTTCTCATCAAAATCCTTGTCTTGCAAAGCGTATAAAATATCGAAACCGGAAAGATTGAATGCGAGTCCGAGCGTCCACAAGACCGGAATCCAGGAGAACTCCTCTCGCAATGCGATCCAAGTCGCCAACGGGGCTAATCCGATGGAAAGTCCCAGATAGAAATGGCAAAGGAAGGTGAAACGCTTGGTATAAGAATACGTGAGAAGCAGAAATAGAGTGGGGGCAGACAAGTAAAAGGACAGAGAATTCAAAAACCAACTTCCTACAAAAAAAAGAAGGGCCGACAAAAGTATGAACACGATCGCCGCTGCGTCCGAAATTTTCCCCGCCGGAATCTCCCTGTTTGCAGTTCTAGGATTCTTGGAATCGAAACTTCGATCCGCCCACCGATTGAAACCCATGGCTGCACTTCTCGCTCCGACCATACAAACCAGAATCCAAAAAAACTTCATTCCCCATTCGCCGAGAGTCAGCCCCGGAGTCCTTAAAAAAGCGAGAATGAATGCAATTCCAGCGAACGGAAGAGCAAAGAGCGTATGGGAAAATTTTACGAATCTTCCGTATTTGCCTAAGATATCTAGTACCGAAGAAATCATTGCTTTCAAAATCTTAAAAAGCGAAGTACGAGGAAGCAGATTTTTGATTTTCGTTTCGAAAAAGGATGATTTTTTCCGCGAATCAAAAATGCTCGGAAGATATGGTTTCTAAGATAGGGGGAAAGCGTATTTCTCCGGTACAACGAGAGGAGATACGGACGGTTTTGAACCGCATTTTGAAGAGTCCGAGTATGCACTCCAAATGGTTGAATACTCTTTCTCTCATGGAGCATATAGGTTCTCGGAAAATTCACGCCTCCCAAACCGGTCATGCAATTTCCGAAATGGTGTTGAGACACGCGTCCGAGGAAGCTAGACACGCAGCCTTCTTTAAAAAACTAGCTTTGCAAGTCCGTCCGGAAGGATCGGAGAATTACGACGAGGCCTCCTTATTGGCCGGAACCTCCGCGGTATTTTACTTCCAAAGATTGGATTCCATAGTGAATCGGGAACTTTCCTCCGATGAAATTCCGGGCGACCTCCGAAAATTTCTTTGTTATCTGTACGTTACCAAGTTGATCGAAGAAAGAGCCGGAATCGTATATGAAGAATACGAATCCTGCCTAAGAGAAAGCGGAAACGGAATCTCGCTCAAGACAATACTAAAAGAGGAAGAAAATCACCTAAGGGAAATGAATCGTCATTTGGAAGAACAGGATCCTGATTTCCATAGGAGAACGGAGAAATTCCGGGAAAAGGAAGCGGGACTCTTCGCGAAATTCTTCGTCTCGGTCCAAGAAAAAACCGCTTAACACGGACGATCGGAATACTGGTCAAGAAGGAAAAAATCGATATGTCCCAGCCGATCATTCGGATTTTTCTGTCTTTCCTTCTTCTTGGACTTTCTTCGTTCCCGATTTCCGCCCAAACCGACGTACAGGATAGAAAAGACGTTCCGATCGGAATCATCGTCTACTGCTCCTCTTCGGAAAAAATCTCCCAAAAGGATCCGATTTGGGAAAGGAATCTTTCCCTTTGGTACAAAGCCTACAAAAAAAAGAAGCAAGCGGAAGGCGGAGGAGCTTTTCTATTAGGTTCTTTTCCGATCAGCTCCGCAAATTCCGAAGAAGAACGAAATCGTCTCCGCAATGCGATCGGATTCGATATAATGTTCGACGGTGCTTCCGCAGATCTCTCCCCAAAAAAGGCGTCTAACGTTAAAAAAGCGGGAAGCAAAAAAGCAGTTCGAAGAAAGAAAAATCGCGGAGACAAAAATTCCGGTTCAAAAACAGAGAAGCCGTCGACCTCCGTATTAGGGCCCACTCAGGCGTTCGCAAGAACCGAAGCGAATTTAAACTTTCTATTCTATTCCTCCTCCTTTTCACCTTCCACGGACTCGCTCTCCGTTCGGAAGGAATTCAGATCCCAGCTCCTGAAATGGATCGGCGAAATGGAAAATCACTTTTTACTGATACAGGATTTCGATCCATCGTCAAAAGAGGATCCGAATCAGGTTGCGGAAGAACTTCGCTCCTTACGTGCCCAAGGAATCGGATCCCTGCCTTCGGTAATTTTGCTGACCCGTCCGAGACCATTGCGTTTTTACGAGGGTGAATACACGTTCGGCTGCGGAGCCAATCCGAACTCCCTCCGATTGGTCGCATTGGAATTGTTTTTCAGGAACGGAAAATTGATCCGAATCGCCGAGGAAACCTATTCGCTGAACTCGGCGGATTCCAACAAACCTTGGGTCCTCGAATAAGACGGCCGCCCGTCTATCCAACAAACGAATTTACATATTTCCGCCGCGAAGAACATTGACCTCATGAGTCTCAATTGCGGAATCGTAGGTCTTCCGAACGTAGGAAAGTCCACCATCTTTAATGCGCTGACTAAGGCGGGCGCGGAAATGCAAAATTATCCTTTTTGCACGATAGAGCCGAATAAGGGAATCGTGGAAGTTCCGGATACTCGCTTGGAAAGATTGGCCGAACTTTACAAACCGCAAAAAACGATTCCTGCAATTATGGAATTCGTGGACATCGCGGGCTTGGTCAAAGGCGCAAGCCAAGGAGAAGGATTAGGAAATAAATTTCTTTCCCATATCCGCGAAGTGGACGCGATCTGCCACGTAGTACGCGCTTTCGAAGATGAAAATATCACCCATGTTCACGGTAAAATCAACCCCGTAGAGGATGCGCAGGTCGTTACCTTGGAATTGATTTTCGCGGATTTAGAATCGGCAGAAAAACAGCACCAAAAGATCGCACGAAACGCAAAAGCCGGAAACAAGGAAGCTCAGGAAACGGTCGCGGTTCTGGAAAAAATCCTGAACGTTCTTAAAGAGGGCAAACCCGCCAGGTTGACCGAGATCAAACCGGAAGAGAAGAAAATCGTCAAAACCTTCAATTTAATCACTTCCAAGCCGGTCATGTACGTAGCGAATATCAGTGATAAGGCGGCGACTCAAAATGATAACCCTTTGGTCGAAGCGGTAAAAAGAATGGCGCAAGAAGAAGGAGCGGAGGTCGTCACTCTCTGCGGAAAATTCGAAGAAGAAATTTCCGGCCTTTCCAGAGAAGAACAGTCGGAATTCCTGACCGAAATCGGAGAAACCCAAAGCGGTCTAGACAGAATGATCCATGCGGCCTATAAGCTGCTCGGCCTTTTGACTTTTTTCACGGCGGGAGAGCAGGAAGTGAGAGCCTGGACCACCGATTTAGGAAGCACGGCGCCTGTCGCTGCTTCGGTCATTCATACCGATTTTGAAAAAGGATTTATCCGCGCAGAAGTGATGAAGTTCGAAGATCTGGATAGAACCGCAAGTCCCGCCAAAGTAAAAGAAGAAGGGAAACTCCGTCTGGAGGGAAAAGAATATTTGGTCCAAGACGGGGACGTAATCTATTTTCGAGTCAACGCTTGAGAACCTTAGGTTGTCTTTGACGTCAGTTTTTCGCCCAGGACCTCTTTTCTAAATGAATTCGGATTCGTGCCGGTCAATTTTTTGAATTCCAAATAAAAGGCGGATCTGGAGCTGAATCCGGAACGGGAACCGATCTCGGTAGTGCTTTCTCCCGGAAGTTCCATGAGTAGATTTTTTGCCTCCTCGACCCTGTATTGGTTGATCAAAGACGGAAAACTGGTTTTGAATTCCGTGTTAATGAGTTCGGACAATTGGTGGATCGTGATTCCCAATTCCCGGGCGAAATGCTCCTCCTTCAAGGATTTCGTGAGAAAAATCTTTTCCGATTCCAATAATTGGCGAATCCGCTGGACGAAATGATTCACGTCCAGAGAGGTCAGGTGAGACTTCCGGGAGGCTCCTTCCGCTTCCTCCCTTCTTCGAATAATCTCCCTTGATAATAGGGAGGAAAAAGCGGTCAGGAAAGGGATAAAATACAGCACACCGTAAACTGCGATCCGATTGAAAGGATAAAAATCGAAATGGAAGATCGTTTTATACAGATCAAGCATGAGGAAAATTCCCCAAACGGATAGGAATAGGAGATCGTAAGCACTCCTAGGTCGGACTAAGGAGAAATGTGTCTTAACGAAATATAGGATCATCAAGCCGTAATTCGCCACAAGGATCAGAATCCGATGGTCGTACCAAAACTCGTAAAGCGGGATCAGCGGATATAAAACTCCGGCAAAGCATACGATCCAAAAAAGAGGAGACCGATACACGGTCCCACCGTCCTCCCTGTCCCATGTGGAAAGATACAAGAAGAATGCGATATGAGTGATTCCCAAAAATAGAAAATAACTATGTCGGAATAAATTGTTCGCATTGCCTGCAATCGAAGCAAATTCCTTTCCATGAAGAAAATACAGGGTGACTACTACAGAAAAAAGATACAAGGGGAGGGATAAAAAGACGCTCTTTTTGGTTTTTATATAATAGAAACAGTTATAACTTAAGGATAAGAACAGCACGAATCCCATAGTTACGAAGATAACGGAGCGCAATCTTACCCCCATCATATAATCCGCCTCCGTCCGAAGGCGGATCGGATAGTTGATGTCCTCGTTAGAGCGGACATACAGATAAAAAGTCCTCTCTTCTCTAGGTTCGAGACGGATATTAAAATGAGGAAGAGGGGAAATCAAATCGTCCCATAGAGGATCCACATCGTAACCCGCAAAACCGGCTTCGAATTTTCCTTCCAGATCGATGGAACAAAGTTCCGCGTCCGGAACGTTCAACCATCCTAACACTAAAGTCCGATGAATGGCCGATTCCCCCGAATTTGCCAAACGGAAACGAAGCCAATTCCCGTTGGGATTCCGCTTTACTCTAACTACTTCTCCCGAGTTATGGTGCCATTCCATCCGGCTCAATGCCTCGATGGTTTCCGACTTGCAGTTCAAAAATTGGGAGCCGCGATAACGATACTCGATTTTAGAACTGATGTTTTGAGGAGGAGAAAGCTCCTGCGTTAGCCGAATTACGTCGGCAACTTGGTTTGAAACGACGGGATTCGACAGAATAGGAGTCGTTAGGCAAAATAGAAAAGGGAGAATAAGAGAAAAAGTTTTTGCTATGGCTCTTTCGATTCGCGGCCTTTTCTCTTCGGTTGCATTCACTTTTCAGGATCTTCCTTCTCTATTTCTTTGTACCAGACTCTCTTGGCAGGTCCAGAGGAACAGTAAAAAGTATAAAGAAAAATGAGAACATCGTCATTCTATTTTTTGAATCTAGATTCAGAGTTTCGATGATAATAGTTCGGAATTATGATTCCGAAATAGAGTTTTCAAAACTTCCATAATTATAAACTTGGATTCGATGCAACACGGTTTAATCAACCAAGTTTAGAAATTAAGACGTTTCTCATCTCGAAAATTCCCGTTTCCTTCTCTCCCTTCTTTTCGATGGCTTTTTTCTAAAAAGCCGGATTCCTTAGGTCATTCTGGCATACGACCTATCAGTTTCTGAAAAAACTGCTTATTCCTTAGACAATCATCTCGAATCGCTGAAAATACTCTCATTTTTTGCGATTTGAAATATTTTTTGGTGTCCAAATTTATAAGTTTGGAAGGCTATGTAATACTTATATTCCTTCTCGGATCCGTGAGAGCTTGGTTTTTCCTTCCAAAGAGGGGACTTCGGCTCCAGGACCGAGAATCCAAGGAGATTTTATGGATATTCATGCCGTTGTGGAGAACATCCTAAACCCCCCAGTATTGTTTTTCTTCCTGGGGATGGGAGCGGTACTTTTTAAATCTGATCTCGTGATTCCGGATCAGATCGGAAAGTTCTTCTCGATGTTTTTGCTGTTCTCCATCGGGTTCAAAGGTGGACACGAACTCTTCAAAACTCCGTTTACCCAAGAGCACTTTTTTGTTCTCCTGGGTTGCGCGGTTATGGCGACGATCGTTCCCATCTACGCCTACTACATTCTGAAGATAAAACTGGATCGTCCGAATGCGGCCGCTCTGGCAGGATCTTTCGGTTCCATCAGTGCCGTTACGTTCGTAACCGCCGGCGCTTTTCTACATAACGTAGGACAGGAATTCGGAGGATTTATCGTAGCCGGTATGGCTTTGATGGAATCCCCCGCGATCGTCGTAGCCGTTTTACTGGATAGAATAGGACGCAACAAAGCGGAAGGCGGCGGAAAAAACGGCTTTTCCTGGAAACATCTTCTTCATGAAGCTTTCTTCGGTTATTCCATTTACCTCTTGTTAGGTGCTCTTTTCGTGGGATACTTCACCGGGGAATCCGGATGGAAAAAGGAATCTCCTTTTTCTGAAAACCTGTTCCAAGGGATCTTAACCTTGTTCCTTTTGGACATGGGGATCTCCGCGGCAAAACGCTTCAAGGAATTGGCTCACGTAGGCTCCTTCCTGATCATCGCGACTTTGATCATCATGGTAATCAACGTAAGCTTAGGCCTAATCCTGGTAAAAGTGATCGGAATGCCTCTCGGAGACGCCTTCATGTTTACCGTGCTTTGTGCTTCCGCTTCTTATATCGCGGTGCCTGCAGCAATGAAGGGCTCCATTCCGGAAGCAAATCCGAGTATTTACCTAACGGTGGCTCTCTCGATCGTATTCCCGATCAACATTGTCGCCGGTATTCCGTTATACTATTACTTAGTAAAAACGATCCTCGGCGCGTAACCGGACAAAGTGTGTTTCTTTAAATACAAAAACAAAAGTTTAAAGAAAGGTAAATAAAAACCAAGCGACACCCGGTTCTCGGAAACGGGAACCGGACTTCTCGTGACAAGCGAAATAGATGAACGCGAGTTTCGCCATCGTGCATGGCGTATGAATCAAAAATCCGGATGATCCGGTAACAAAACGAAACTCGGAGGAAGAAAATGAATATTCCCAATCTTGAAAAGGACCGGACGGTTCGATCGTCTGTATCGGTTCTGATCCACGTCTCCGCTCTTGTTCTGTTCGGTTTGCCGACAATTGCAATATTTGGACAGGATAAGCCGACAGAAGTTGCGCAACCACAAATACAAGTGCAACCTCAGCCGACTGCGACGACACCGACGACCGCAGCACCTGCTGCTGCCGGCGCCAATGCGGAAGACGAGAACTACGTATCTCCCTTGAAAACAAAGGGACTCACTAGCGAATTCAATCGAGCCGTCTTGATCGATCCCGAAATCAGTAAAAAATTCTCAACAAATAAGAAAGGATGGCTGAACGATTGGATACGGGTCGGCGCATATGTTCGACCCAGATACGAGGACAGGGAAAACCTAGGCTTCGATCGCGCAAATAAGGGCAATGTTTCCCGGATTATGCAGACCACTCAGCTGTTTTTCATCTTGGATCCTAGTCCTTACTTTACCATGAAAGTAAACATTCAGGACGCCAGAGTTTGGGGGGGAGAAACCCCGGCATCCGTCGGGGACGTCCGTGCAAATACCTTTGCTTCCACCGGAAACTTCGTGGTTCCGGGACAAGCTTCGATCAATCCAGCGGGGGCCACTTCGATCAGAGAGGCCTGGTTCATGATTAAAAAACTACCTCTGGATGCGAAAGTCCAGATCGGTCGCCAAATCCCCGTTTACGGAGACCAAAGGTTGATCGGAGGCGCCAACTGGACGATCAACGGTCTTTCCTTCGACGGTGCGAGAATCATGTTCGACCGCGATTCGTTTAACATCCATTTCTTCGGATACAAGTTGGTTTCCAACGCTAGCGGTCCGAATAATGTGCTTTCCGCTAGTTCGCCGATTACGTACACTGATCCCACGACCGGAAAAACGGTTACTACTACCGGAAATCCGGACCAATATTTGGCAGGAACTTACAATACGGTGAAAGCGAAAGATTGGTTTTTAGTGGACCTGTATTCCTTCGGAGTCTTGACTCACAAAACTCCGATTTCTCCCGCAGGAACGCTAACCACTCCCTCCGCCGCCGGAGCCGATTTGACGCCGAATGCTTGGAATAAGCAGCAGAACAACCTGATCACTTCGGGTTTCCGTATTTCCAACCGGACCGTAAGTAATTACCAATCCATTCCCGTTTGGGGTGGATGGGATTGGACCGTTGAAGCTGCTTGGCAGTCGGGAGCCACGGGAGCAAGAGTGGACAATCTTGTCGCAGGACAGGACGTGACATTGCCTCTTACCGTCAACGGCGTCACTTATAACGGAAGCGTAGCCGGTACCAAAAATCAGAAATATGCCGGAGAGTTTTTCGTTTTACAGACCGGGTATACGTTCTTCGAAAGATTGCGTCTCGGGGTCCAGTACCAGTACGCTTCCGGAGACCATAACCGTACAGATGCGACCAATTCCACGTTCCAAACGATCGCAAACCCTCGTTTCGGTATTATCCCGTATTTCAACAACGTCGCCGGCTTGTCCGAAAACATCGGCGTTAAGAACCTGATCAGCAAATCCGTTCATATGTCCTACAAATCGGAGCACTATGGAACCTTTTTCGTATCGTACTACTCTAACGATAAGGCACAGGTGCAGGACGCTTGGTATGCGATCAACGGTACGGCGAATACCGGAGCTTCTACAGAAGCAAACAACGGCGTAACGAATTCTTCCGGCCAAACGGTTTATACCTTAGGCAAATTAGGAAAGAATATCTATAACGAATTCGACCTTGCCTGGAATTACGTGATCAGCGAATATACGTCCGTTTGGCTCGGAGCAGGATTCTTGTCGGCAGGAAGCGCGGTTAAAAACCAAAAGAACGCTTTGTATACCTACACGGTTGGAAATGATGGCTCTGTGACCCTAACGCCCACTGCGGTCCTGAACCATATGACCACGCCTACGGTCTACGGTCCTGCGGGAGCGGCCTCCCAGGCAAAAATGTTCTACGTGCAGTTCAACGCGTTATTCTAAAATCGAACGGGAGTATTATGACGATACTTGCTTACCTTGCAGTCGCGGCTTCCTTACTAATACCCTTCCTAATCGGAAGGGTATTAGGAGTGGACTTCCTCGGAGCGGATAGCTCGATTTTTATCGGTTTATCCCTCCAGGCATTCCTGGGAGCGTTCATTTCCCTTTACGTTGCAGGATATGAAAAAGAGAGAAAACCCCTGGTATTACTGGGATATTCTCTCTTTTTTTTGAGCACAGGATTGTGCTATCTTGTAGGAAAAAGCCTTTGGCTCATCCTGTTTTGGGAACTTTCCACGATTACCGCCTTCCTCCTGTATCTGGGAGGGAAATGGACGGACTCTTCGGTTCGCAGTTTCGTCGCTCTGGTTTCGGCAGGCGGGGTGGGTGCTTTTTGCTTCACCTTTTGGATCTTCGCCTCCGACCCTGCCGTCGGTTTGTTTTTCCTGATCATCGGCCTTTTGATTAAGTCCGCCTTTTTCGGGGTCCATTTTTGGTTACCGGAAGCGCATGCGGGAGCTCCCGCTCATGCGTCTGCGGCTTATTCCGGCCTATTGGTCAATCTTCCTTTAGTGCTTTTCTCGAAATTCGCGTTGCCTCTTTTATCCGGGACATTCTACGCCACCGTTCTGATTCCGATCGCCGCGATCGGAGTTCTCTGGGCCGGGATGACGGCTCTTTTCAGCAAGGAGATCAAAAAATCCATCGCATACAGCACGGTGGAAAACATGAACCTTCTCTGGTTGAGCCTTTTGCTTTCCGGTTATTGGCAGTCCAGCGAAGTGGAAGGGCTCAGGCTTCTCAGTAAAGCCTTTACGGTTCTATTTTTGATTTCTCTCGTCCATCATAGTATCAGTAAAACGTTTCAATTCCTTTATTTCGGTTATCTCTCCAAACTATCCGGATCTTCGGCAGTGGACGAGAGCACCGGGGTGGGAAGAAGTAGCGCAATCCCCACATTTTTGGCGAGCCTGGGAACTCTCAGTTTCCTCGCGATTCCAGGAACCACCGGATTTCTTTCCGAGGCGACATTCATCAAATTGCTTTCGGCGGTAGTCGCCATACCCGGGACGAGTCCTTTGTTGGTCCTGCCTTTATTGATTCTGGTCTGCACAGGATTGGCGTTAGGCGCAGCATCCCATTTAAGATTATTTTTGGGTCTCACACTTTCCAGACCCCGAAAAAACTTCGAAGACCACGGAAGAAATCTTCCCGTTTCCATCTCTCTCGGTTTTATAGGCGCCTTTATTTTCCTGGCTCCTGCGATCTTTTTCGCGTTCGTAAATCATTATGCGACCCTGAAAGTCGACTGGCTAGAGGCGGATTGGTTCCTCGGACTCGGAATCTTGAATCTTGTCGGATTTGTACTGCTTTTATCGGTCGGAGTTTTGGGACTTCGGCATAGAATCAAGCAGAGAAAACTTTGGGATTGCGGCGGTCAATTCGGAGGAGCCGAAGTCGCCATCGGCCCTTCCGCGATCTCGGATCCTTTGCTATCCCCCTTAGGAAGATATTTCGTGGATAAGAACGGAATATCCCTATTCGACCAGAGTTTCGCACGCATTCTGATCAAATCGATCAGCGCAGCAAAGGCGAAAATTGTCGGAGCTGACGACGAATCCATTTCGATCAATCTGACTTATTCATCGTTAACCGTATTGGCCATTCTGACCGTTATCATCGCGATCCGATTGGCCGAAGGAGATATATGGAAGCAAATTCTTTCCCAGTGGATGCACTGATCCGCGTCATTTCCTTCATTACTCTTCCGTTTTTATGCGGAGGGATCATCCAAAAAATCCGCTCCTACGGACAGGGTAGAAGGGGAGCGCCCGTCCTACAGATCTTTTACGATACGATTCGAATGATTCGGAAATATCCGATCGACGGACCTTTTTCCGGATTCTTTACGGAAAGTTCGGCGATCTTCGTATTCACGTTCGGAGTGGCCTTGTGGTCCTTGGTTTCGTTCGAATGGGCTTCTCTCCTTTTGGTCCCGTTTTTGATCGGGATGATTCGGTTCGCGACCGTCGCCTACGCGGTGGAAAACGGAACCTCTTTCGGAGGAATGGGGGCCGCCAGGGAAACTCTTTTGTACGTTTTGGCGGAACCGATTCTGATTTTGGTTCTTGTAGTCTTCGAATCGAATCTGGTATTCCAAGCGAGCATTCCGAATCTGGCATTCGGCTTTCTGTTTTTGATGGGAGCCTTATTAATCGTTCTCTCCGATCTCGCAAAACCCCCGTTCGACGATCCGAGAACCCACTTGGAACTGACCATGGTTCACGAAGCGATGCTTTTAGAGGCTTCGGGAAGAACCAGGGCCTTTTTCGAGCTCGCTCACCAGTTGAAAACGGCTTCCTTGGTTCTGCTAATCACCAAATTGGGTTTGGAACACGTTGAGATCTTCCTGAATCTGATCACGAATCCGGTCGTAAGAGAGCTTTCCGTAACCGGGGGAGCCCTTTTCCTGTCCGCATTGATCGGTTATTGGGAAGCGAACAGCACGAGAAGAAAGTGGGTTTGGATCCCCGAATTGCTCGGGTTGAACTTTATCTTCATGCTGATCTTGGGCATTTTACTCAAGCTAGGATAAAATAATGGCAACAGATTTCAGCTACCTTATCATTCTCTTAACGGGAGTAGTCGCTCTTTTAGAAAACCGTCTGAAACGGTTAGTCATATTGATCGGTATCCAGGGATTCCTTTTATTGATCCCATTGTACCAGGAAGAAAAAGGAGATACGTTTCATTCCGTTTTCCTGGCGTTGATGGTGATCATCTTTAAAGGACTACTCACCCCCGCCATTCTGTATTGGACTGCGAGAAGAACGAATTCCGCGGAATCCACTTATCCGAAAGTAGGATACTTTCCGACGCTGATCCTTCTCTTTATCGGCGCGGTCGTCAGTTATACGTTTATAGGGGTGATCCACTCCTTCTTCGGAAACGACCATCCGTACGGATTTCACTTCGTGCTTCTACTCATCTATGTCGGGCTCGTAGGTTTCGTGGTTCGGAGAAATTGGTTCGGAATCGTCGCCTGCTTCAGTATCTTCGAAAACGGGATCTTCCTTCTTACGTTGCTCCTTAAATCGGGAGTTCCTCTGGGAAGCGAATTCGGTTCCTTCATCGACGCAGTCCTAATCATCGGCGCCGGCGCCGCTCTCCGGATCAATAGTGAAAAAGGAAAGGAGGAAACTTCGGCATGAGTTTGGAAATTCTATACGGAATCGGGTTCGCCGTTTTTGTACTGGTCTTTTTGACCTACGTTCTCGCTCCTACCCGGAATCAAACGAACTTACCTTTTTGGTCGGTGCTCCTCGTTCTCTGCGCCGGATTGAACTTCGTCGCCTGGAACGAAAAAGATGCGACCCTACAGTGGGTCCTGATCGAAGGTACCACTTTCGTTGGTTCTCTTCTGATTTCCTCCAGTAGGACGCCTAAGTCCTATCCGATCGCTTGGAAATTCCTTTTGATCAACTCTTTCGGCCTCGGTATCGCGTTTTTAGGGATCATTCTAATTCTCGCAGCCTTCCACGTAATCAACCAACCTGTGGAAGTGCTCGTGGCAAACATCTCGGAACATCCAGAGATCATCTGGGTGGAAGTCGGACTCTGGCTGGCCATTTTCGGTTACTCCGCAAAGTTAGGTCTGTTTCCGAACCACGTTTGGATCGAGGATACGTATGGGGAAAGCCCGACTCAGGTTTCCTCTTTGCTTTCCGCCTTTATCCCAGTTTCGGTTTGCTTCGCATTGAGACCTTTCGTTCACCTAGACCATCAGCTTTTCCCGCATACGTTCAGCGGAGCGGACGGCTTATTAGTGCTCGGAATTATCACGATACTGATCAGCATCTTCGCAGTGTACGACAGGGATGATATCCGCAGGATATCGGCAAAAGTGGCTCTCTTTCACACCGGCGCTTTGGCAGTGATTCTTTGGATGGACTTGAGCGACAACATATTCTATTTCGTAATGGCTTCCAATCTGGTCGTGAAGTCCCTTCTGTTCATCAGCATGGGAATCGTCCGTATGGACGCGGGCAAGAGGGAGTTGGGTAAGATTCTCCAGTCCGATGCGATCAATAAGCCCGCTTTGTCCCTGTTTATCCTCTCGCTGTTTCTCGCTTTCGTCATGCCGGGATCGCCCGTGTTCGTAAACGATATCGTGCTCATCAAAGCGGGTCAGATCGGAGGCAAAGGACTAGTGATTTTGGTTCCGATCCTCGGATTGGTATTTTTCGGAGTGATGCTGTATAAAATCGCTCCTTTATTGAATTTGAAAGGTCGGACTTTCCAAAAAGAAAATTCGACGATCTTACGAATCCGAATGACCAATGGATTCTTCCTCCTTCTCCTTCTGCTCGGAACCGGGTGTTGGGGCTTCTTCTTATTAGTCCAGGGGGTTTTATGAAAACTGTTACCGGAATTTTTCACAATAAAGAGACCAAGCATACTCATCGTTATTGGCTTACGAACGATGGAATCGAGCAGGAAACTCTATCCAAAGCCAGCGAAAAATCTCTGATTGAAGATCATACGAATCCGATCTGGATCCTTCGACATAGCCTCGGTACCGACCAAGGACCCGAAGATTATTCTTCCATCGACTTCGAAAAATACCTTTCCCAGGATAGAAAACATTTGCTGGAAAGGTTCGTAACTAAGTCGGGAATCAAGGATCTAGTATACAGAGGAATTAATGTGCCGGTGCCGAATTCCTTTTACAGCCACGCAGTCGGTCCGATCCACGCCGGAGTGATAGAACCCGGGCATTTCCGATTCATCGTAAAAGGGGAAGAAATCCAAAATCTAGATATTCGTTTGGGATTCCAAAAAAGAGGCCTAACCGAATTGATGAAAGGCTTGGACAAGGATTCCATCGCGCCGTACGGAGAAGCAATTTCGGGAGACTCGACGATCGCTTACGGTATCGCATTCAGCAAAGCGTTCGAAGGCGCTCATGCGATCTCGGTTCCGCAAGAGATCGATTTTGCCCGTGCCGTTCTCTTAGAAATCGAAAGAATCGCGATCCATATAGGAGATATGGGAGCCATCGCAGGCGATGTAGGATACTATCCTTTACAAGGGGTTTGCTCTATGCAAAGAGGGATTCCGTTAGGTGTTATGGAAGCATTGACCGGAAACCGCTTCGGAAGAGGCGCCTTATCTCCGGGAAAAGTTCGGTTGAAAAAACAGATCAGTGCAGAGTTTCTATCCGATTTGGCGGGAAGAATCGCGAGTGTGACCAAGGATGTGGCTTCTCATTTCGAAAGATCCGCGGAAAAATCCACGAACCGGGAAAGACTACAAGTCTGCGGGACCGTACTGCAAAAGCAGGTCAAAAATTTAGGCTTTGTAGGTATGGTGGAAAAATGTACCGGTTTGTCCCGCGATTTAAGAAAGCATGATCCTTCCTATAAAATGACCCCTGAACCTCTCCACGTCGATATACATCATTCCGGACAAATGAGAGGAGATGCCTGGTCCAGGTTTTATCTCAGATACCAAGAACTGAAAAACAGCGGTGAATGGTTGGCTTCCGCTATTCCTATGTTGATCGAATTTCCGAAAGCCGCCGCGGCTTTTGCGAAAGCGAAAGCTTCTAAGCCGAAACCCGGAGTGTATTTCGGGTCGGCGGAAGGATGGAGAGGGCCTGTTTTGATCGCCGTGCAACTGGACTCCGCAGGCTCTGTCCAAGAAGCATATGTCAGAGATCCCTCCGTAATGAACTGGCACGCTCTTGAACTGGCAGTCCGCGGAGAGAACATCGGAGATTTCCCTTTGAATAATAAATCTTTCAATCTCAGCTACGTAGGTGTGGATCTATGAAATTCTTTTACGAAGTACTCAATATTTTCAGACCGGCTAAGAATATGGACTTTAAAAAGGTCCAGCCCACGAATCCTAACGCGAGAGGAATTCCTGTCCCGAATTTCAAAAAAGGGACGTCCTGTCTGGAATGCAAGGCTTGCGAAAAAGTCTGTCCGACTAAAGGTGTGGAAATCGTTTCCGCTAAGGAGATCGTATTCGATTACGGAGCCTGCCTTCAGTGCGGTCTCTGTGCGGAAGCGTGCGGAGAGGATAAAATCGAAAACTCCGGTTTTATCCATGTTTATTCCGTAGATAGAAAAGCTCTTGTGGTCTCCTATGTGGACGGGACTCCGACGGAATATTCCGAAAACGTTACGGAAAACGTAAACGCCTTCCGCAAAATCACTCGGAACACCGGATTCCAATACCGGGAAGTCGCTGCTAGCGGAAATAATTCTACCGAAGCGGAAATCAATGCGAGCTTTAACGCCGTGTTCGATAGCGAGGCCAGTATGGTACGGGTCGTAGCTTCTCCTAAGCATGCGGATGCTTTGGTCTATGCGGGTCCTGTCGGTCCGAATATGGAAGTTCCCCTACAAATCGCTTGGGATACGATGCCAGAAACGAAAGCTCTCATTGCCTGCGGGACGGAAGCCGTTTCCGGAGGACTTTTCGAACTGGGAAAATTACCCAAGGAACCGGATCTATTTATCGGGGGAGATCCACCCAGACCGGACGTGATGATCAGCGCCTTTCGATATCTGATGGGCAAGAGAAAATATTCTTTTCGAGAAGAACTTTCCAAATTCGTAGAAGGAAGAAAGAAACGCTGAGCAGAACGAATTCATAAAACTTTCGTTCTTAAAATTTCGCCGTTCAACAAGCTTTCCGCTTCAACCCGGAAAGCTTTTTTATGTACCCTCCGAGGTTTTAGCGGAGACATCGATCTTTCCCGCCGAGTATAACGCCTCCCGAGTTCTCAGGCCGATGGAGGAAAAGCGATCCTCGCTATTTAATCCTTCGATGATACTTACCGGATAAGAGATTCGATGGTCCGATTCGTTCGTACGGACGGGATAGAACCTCTTTTGATCTCGATAAGAATAAGTGGTGAGAATGACGATTTCTTCGTTCGTGAATACTTCATGCACGTTACGAAGCATCGTATTCATTCTAGACGCGATGTTTTCGTTGAAATCCTCCCAAATCCTGAGTTGCCCGGAATTCTCCACATTCAGATGCACGATTACGGGATAGGGTTTCGGATCTTTCTTCCTGTTTTTTTCCAAAACGTTTTTGGCTACTACGATCGCGTTCGTATCCTCTCCTCGACCGGTTTTGACCAATACGGCTTTGTTCCGTTGTAAAAGTTCGAATCCTTCTCCGTAACAAATGATTTCCTCGGCGTGGTCGAGGTATTTCCATCTGTCCGCTTCCTCTAATGCGGATATCTTATTCTTTTGGTAACAAGAATAGGACAAATTCCAGAGAGTCTGGTAGAGCAGGGGAGCGAGCAAGGTACGGGGAAGATCCTTTACTTTAGAAAATTTATGAAGGAGCGCATTTAATATTTCCGGCTGGATCAATTTTTGCGAATGATACTCTTCGGAAGAAACGATGGCGGATATCTCCCGAATCAGGAAAGACTTCATGGAAAGGGAAGTGGAATATTCATCGAAGAAAGACGCTACATTCCCGGAAAAAAGTTCCGCCGGAGTTCGAAAGTTCACATTGCGGGAGATCGCAGGATCTTTTACGGGATATTTTAGAAAAAAAGAATGAAATACTTCCGAAGGTATCTTCAATCCGAATTCCGAAACGAGCTCCCGGGTATCTATCTTATTCCCGTCTTCGAAAATAAGAGACTCGGACATCAGATCCGTATTCGTTTTTCCTTCGATTACGTAGAGTTTATCTTTGGAAAATACTTTTCTCACAGCCTTTGTCTGTTCACTAATCGCCTTTAGCGCAGCATCCTCGTCTCCGTGATGTGCCGCACAGCCCAATCCCTGAATGTCCGAATGGTGCATGTAGGCGATGAAAAGAGCCGGCATTCCCGGAGTGTTGCATACGGCGTCGTTGACCACTCTATCGATCCGATTCCAGAACCAGAAATTGTTCATATTCGTGGACACTATGTTTCCATCCGTTCTACCGAAACGGATCGTCGTGACAGGGTATCCTTTTAGTTTGCTACCGTGAACTCGACCGTCTATGCATTTGGTTACCAAGACTTTCGGCGCTCTCAGACTGAATTCCCGGATCACATGCCTCATCCTACGGATTGTCTCGGATTGAAGCACGTTTTCCGCAAGGTATCCTTCTATGTATTGGTGCGCTGGATTCAAGTCTGCCCTCCGAAAAAATCGAACGATTCCAAGAAAATAAAGGTATAGATACAATACTCGTTTGTCACTAGATTTACACAGAAATTACGGAGCATTCTCTTCTAGGAGAATAGACGTTTTTCGCTTCGTCTTTTTTTCGCATTCGGTATCCTCAGAAAATCGCAAAAGTATATTCAATTTTTATAAAACTTCTATCGCAAAACCAAGGAGTCCGGTTGCGAATATCCTGTAGAGAGAAACATAAAGACAAGATTCTTTTCTTCCCGTGAGTCTTTCAAATCAGAAGGCCTTTCTTTCTAAATCAAATGAGACATAATAAATCAACAAAAGCCGGAAATCCTGCCGTTTCACACTAGAGGGGGTAATCTCCATAGGGGAAGAAAATTGGGATAAAATGTATAAAAATAGTTTGACGTGAGTGGAGACGTAATTAATGTGGATTTCACACCG